>JAKAHE010000002.1 GCA_021815285.1 Nitrospirota bacterium | reverse complement strand
GCCAATGTCGAGGCGCTGGAGTTTCGCCTGGAGACCAAGCTTGTGCGCCTCCGCCTCCGCCTTTCTCTCCCGCTCCTCGCGGTCCTTTCTCGCGCGCATGGCGGCTATGGCCGAAGCGGACATTTTCCTGGAGTCGCTGTCGGAAACTTCGTCGTTTCCGGCGTGGCGCGACGATTTCTCGTGCGCCGGTTCCATGTCTTCCGGCAGGTCCGAAGTCTGCTGGTCGTCTATACCCTTTTCATCAATCATGCCGCACCTCGCCTGAGATAAAGCAGGTATTCGATATTTCCCTTTGCGCCCTTTACCGGAGACTCCATCCGGCCCAGGAGCTCAAAGCCAATACGCTCGGCGAACTCGCTTATCTCCCGCACCGCTCCCTCCCGCGCGTCCTCGTCTTTGACTATTCCGCCCTTTCCCACGCTCTCGCGCCCAACCTCGAATTGCGGCTTGACAAGCGCTACAACAGAACCGCCAGGCCGCAGGTTCGGAATTATCGGTGGCAGGATGAGCCTAAGCGAGATAAAGGAGACGTCAACGGAGGCAAAATCCACAAGCTCGCCAAAAAACCCGGCCCCGGCATGGCGGAAGTTCGCTCGCTCCATTACGGTTACACGCGGGTCTTCCCGGAGTCTTGAGTCGATGAGTCCATACCCCACATCAACAGCGTAGACCTTTGAAGCCCCTTCTTTCAGGAGACAGTCCGTGAACCCGCCTGTGGAGGCGCCTATGTCGGCGCATACAAGCCCGGAAACGGATATATTGAAATTATCAATGGCCGCCTTCAGCTTCATCCCGCCGCGCGAGACATACGGCAGTCCCTCGATAACCTCTATCTGCGCCCCTTCCTTTACCGACTCCCCGGCCTTTTCCACCCGCCTTCCATCAAGCATCACCTGCCCGGCGAGTATCAGCGCCTGGGCTTTCTGGCGCGTCTGCGCCAGGCCTCGGCGGACGAGCTCAACGTCCAGCCTGTTCCTGGGTTCTTTCAATTCATCCCGCCAAGACCCGCTCCGAGATGAACGCCTCCGCGGATTCGAGTATCCCTTCCGCGTCAAGACCGAGTCTTTTTCTTATCTGCGCCTGCGTCCCCTGCTCGACATATACGTCCGGGACGCCGATGCGCTTCACCGGCACGTTCGTTATCCCCGCCTCCTCAAGAACCTCCAGCACGGCGCCGCCGAAACCGCCGGCGAGGACGTTTTCTTCCACGGTCAGTATTCGCTTTGCGCCAGACGCGGCGGAGATTATGGCGTCCTTGTCGATAGGTTTTATGAATCTTGCGTTGATCACGCCAACGGAATATCCGGACCCGGAAAGCTCGTCTGCGGCCCGGAGCGCGGGATTTACGGTATTGCCAACTGCGATTATGCAGAGGTCCGAGCCTTCGGAAATTACTTCCGCCCTGCCCACGGGAATCTCTTCAAATTCGCGGTCGAGCGGCACGCCGACGCCCTTGCCGCGCGGGTAGCGGAGCGCGACGGGGCAGTTGAGCTTCAGGGCCGTGTAGAGCATGTGCCGAAGCTCGTTTTCGTCCTTCGGGGCCATAAATACGAGGTTCGGCACGTTGCGCATGAAGGATATGTCGAAAAGCCCCTGGTGCGTCTCGCCATCCTCGCCTACGACGCCCGCCCTGTCCATGGCTATAACTACCGGAAGGTTCTGCATACAGAGGTCGTGGACGACCTGGTCATAGGCCCTTTGCATGAAGGTGGAATAAACTGCGGCGACGGGCTTCTTCCCGCATGCGGCGAGGCCGCAGGAGAACGTCAGGGCGTGCTGCTCGGCGATGCCGACGTCGAAAAACCTCTCCGGGAATTCCTTTGCGAACTTCGCAAGGCCGGTCCCTTCGGGCATTGCGGCGGTTATGGCTATTACGGACGGGTCTTTCCCGGCAAGCTCCGTCAGCGCATCGCCGAATACGCCGGTATACGACACCCCGCCGCTTCCGTTGGTCTCGCCGGATTCGACATCAAAGGGAGGCGTCCCGTGGAACGCCGTCGGGTTGTTCTCCGCATGTTCGTAGCCCTTGCCCTTCGTGGTCATGACATGCACGAGCACCGGCCCTTTCCTTTTCCGCGCATCACCCAGCGCCTCGGTCAGCATCCTTATGTCGTGGCCGTCAATCGGCCCGACATAGGAAAAGCCCATCTCCTCGAACAGCATTCCAGGCGTAAGAAGCCCCTTAACTCTTTCTCCGGTTTTCGATGCGACCTTAAGAACCTGCTCGCCCACCTTCGGGAGTTTTTTCAGGAACTGCTCAGTCTCGCGCCGGAGCTTCTCGGCCCTGACGCCGGTGATTATGCGGCTTAAGTAGTTGGACAGCGCGCCGACATTGGCCGCGATGGACATCTCGTTGTCGTTCAACACAACGACAAGGTCCCGCCCGAGATGCCCGGCCTGGTTCATGCCCTCGAACGCAAGTCCAGCGGTCATGGAACCATCGCCGATTACGGCGGCGATTTTGAAGTCCGCGCCTTCCATGTCGCGGGCGACGGCCATGCCGAGCGCGGCGGAAATGGATGTGCTTGAGTGGCCCACATCGAAGGGATCGTATGGGCTTTCTGAGCGTTTAGGAAAACCGCTTATGCCGCCCTCGCGCCGGAGGGTAGCGAACCTCTCCCGCCTGCCGGTAATCAGCTTGTGGGCGTAAGCCTGGTGGCCTACGTCCCAGATTATTTTATCCTTCGGGGTATCGTAAATATAATGCAGGGCGAGGGCGAGCTCCACGACGCCAAGGGACGAGGCCAGGTGGCCTCCGTTCGCGGAGACGACGGCTATTATTTCCTCCCTTATCTCCTCCGCCAGGAGCGGCAGTTCCCGGAGCTTCAGCGTCTTTAAGTCCGAAGGCGATCCGATGCCGTCAAGATATGCCATTTAATCAGCCTCCCTTCCGGGCAAATCAGTTCTTCCTTGACACTATATACCGCGCAATCTCCCTGAGCGGTTCGGCCCTGTCTCCGAAGATGGAAAGCGCTTCCACCGCCGATGCCTGAAGCTCCCTGGCGCGGCTTCGGGATTCCTCCAGGCCGAACATTGCGGGATACGTCTTCTTTCCCTTTTCGACGTCGCTTCCGACATCCTTTCCTATCTCTTCCTTCGTCCCGGTAATATCCAGTATATCATCGGCGATCTGGAACGAAAGACCCGCCTCTTCGCCGTAGCGCGTAATTGCCTTCAACTGCTCATCGTTCGCGCCGGCGGAAAGAGCGCCCATACGCACCGATGCGCGTATCAGCGCCCCGGTCTTCCTCGTGTGTATATATTCCAGCGTTACGAAGTCTATCTCCCTGCCCTCGGACTCCATATCGACGGCCTGTCCGCCCACCATTCCCATGCTGCCGGAGGCATACGCCAGCTCGCGGATTATCCTGATCCGCCTCGCAGGGTCCATGCCTTCCATATGCTCCGGGGACGACAGAAGCTCGAACGCGAACGTCAGCAGGGCGTCTCCCGCGAGTATAGCTGCGGCCTCCCCGAATACCTTGTGGTTGGTTGGCTTGCCGCGGCGGAAGTCGTCATTGTCCATCGCCGGGAGGTCATCGTGTATCAGAGAATATGTATGTATGAACTCAAGCGAGGATGCGGCGGCGATGAGTCCCGGTATAGCCTCCGCTCCATTTCCCGCAACCGCCTCTGCGGCGGCAATCGCCAGTATGGGCCTGACGCGCTTGCCTCCGGCCTCGAGGCTGTATCTCATGGCGGAGTGCAGAGTGGACGGCATTACGTCCGCTTTCGGAGCCGCGCGGTCGATAAACTCCTCCACCAGCAGCCGCCTGTCGTTGATATATTTCTTCAGGTCGAAAATCATTCCCCCTCTTCCGGTTCAAAGGGCACTGTTTTTGTGCCGTATGAGTCGTCTGTTACAAGTATTTCCACCCGCCTCTCGGCATCTTCGAGCTGTTTCGAGAGCGTGCGCGAAAGCTTAATTCCCTCCTCGAAGAGCTTCACGGACTCATCGAGAGGAAGCTCGCCCTTCTCCATTTTATTTACAATATCCTCAAGCCGCTTAAGCGACTTCTCGAATTTCTCTTCCGGCATGATACCTCTAAGGGTAATTGTGAATTATACACCAGGAGGGGCTTCCGTCAAGGTTTTTCTGGCAGAAATGCCCCGGAGCTGTCCGCAGGCGGCGAGTATGTCCGCCCCCCGGCTTTCGCGTATGAACGCCGTATAGTTCATCGAATGCAGCCGCTCCTGGAATGCCAGGACGGAGTCCGCTTCCGGCCTCTTGAATTCGCTTCCCGCATGTTCGTTAAAGGGTATCAGGTTGATTTTGCACTTAAGGCCCCGCAGTAGCCTTCCGAGTTCCGCCGCATGTTCCACCCTGTCGTTAATTCCCTTCAGCATGACATATTCGACGGTTATGCGTCTTCTGGGGGCAAGGGGATAATTTTTAAGCGCCTTTATAAGCTCCTTCAGCGGATATTTTTTATTTATGGGCATTATCCTGTCCCTGATTTCGTCGTTCGGGGCATTGACCGAGACCGCGAGGTTGACGTTAAGCCCGCTGTCACCCAGCGCCTTTATGCCCGGCGCTACCCCCGCCGTGCTGAGCGTAATCCGCCTTGAGGAAATATTGAACATCTTCGGGGACATGAGCCTCTTGAGCGCCTCGAAGACGTTTTCCGCGTTCATAAGCGGCTCTCCCATGCCCATCATGACGATATTGGTGACATACCGCCCCTCGCGCGCCGTCTGGCCCGGCGCGGCCCAGGCCGCCGCCAGGCGCTCGGCGACAAGCGCCTGCCCGGTAATCTCGTGCGGCAGGAGGTTCCTTCTCAGCCCGCCAGCGCCCGTCAGGCAGAACCTGCATCCAAGGGCGCACCCCGCCTGTGAGGAGATGCACAGGGTCAACCGGCCTTCGTCCGGTATGAGGACTGACTCAATCTTCTCGCCGTCCTGTAACGAAAACAGATATTTCTCCGTCTTGTCGTGCGAAACAAGGCGTTCCGAAAGCTCGGGCGGGCGTATTTCTGCGGTTTTCCGGAGCGTTTCCCGGTCGGCCCTGGATATGTCCGTCATGGCGGCAAACGAATCCGCGCCCTCTGAATATATCCAGCGGCATATTTGGGCGGCGCGATAAGGCTTCATGCCGAGTCCCTGGACTACCGCTTTAAGCCCGTCTGCGTCATATTCGAGCAGGTTTATTTTGTTGTCTTTTTCCTTGATATCCATTACCCTTTGGCTTACGGGTTTTTTCTTTTTGCTATAAAACCCTATTATGCTATAATTTCCGTGCAAATAAAAGGTTTTTTGATGAACAAGGGTCTTTTCTACCACTGCCTCATCATATCGCTGATACTCCATCTCGCGATAGTGCTTATAGTAAAGCTTGAGAAGCCGAAGGAGCGAAGGCGGAGAGAACCGATAGCCATAGACCTGCTCGGACCGGTTCGGGAAGGGCCTAAAACGGTCCTTCCGCCAAAGCCGAGATACAGGCCCCCGGTACAGTTTCCGCAGAGGATGGCAATGGCTTCGACCCCCGGAAATGTGCCGAAAAGGGCCCTCCCGCGCCGCCACTTTCTGCCCTCTTTCGCCGCCCCGTCGCCCTCGAAAACGGCCCCCGTGAGACCGGCCCCGGCGCCATCTCCCGGCAATACGAATGTCCCGTCTCAGGCGCCTGCGACAGGCCGGATGGCCGCCGCTTCGCCGCCATCATCGGCTCATGCCAGGCGAGGGGCGCCGTCCGCGCCGTCATCGGGGTCGCAGGGCAGGGAGCAGGTAATTCCGCGGAAGCTGAAGCTTCCGACGATGAAGGACCTTGAGCGGTATGCCGAGGTGGACAAGGAGATTGAGCGCGCGAGAGACCCGAACGCGGTAACGCTCGACACGACGGATTTTCGTTACTGGTCATACCTCCAGGGCCTGAAGAACCGGATAGAATACATCTGGAAGTATCCGGAGGAGGCGCGGCGGGAGGGAATCGAGGGACAGCTGCTTATGAAGTTCACGATTGAGAAATCCGGGAAGGTGACGGACGTCAAGGTGCTGAGGTCCTCCGGCTACCCTATGCTCGACGATGCGGCGAAAAAGGCACTCTACGACGCAAGCCCCGTCAACCCGCTTCCGGACAGCTGGAAGAAGAACTCGTTTACCATAACCGGCAATTTCATATACAGGCTCTACGGACTTTACCTGAGATAATATCATGGCGCCAAGGCTGAACAAGATGCTGGCTGTCTGGTGGCTGCTCGCAATTATCGCCGTGATAACGGCGCACCTTGCGGTGGATTATTTCGGCATAAAGGGCCTTGCAAAAGAGTTCGTGGAGGCATTCCTGGTCGCAAGCTTCCTGCTCGTCCCATTCTTCGTAATACGCCAGACGGTGCTGCGACCGCTTAACTCCATACGCGAGGCGGCGCAGAGGATAATGGCCGGAGACCTTTCCGCGCGCGCAGCCGTAACAGGTCAGCCGGAGCTCAGGGAACTCTCCGAGACGATAAACGCGATGGTAACCAAGCTCGATTCCGCCTACCGCCAGTTCATGGAGGCCAACGAAAGCCTTGAGAGAACGGTGGCCGAGCGGACTCGGGATCTGACCGTCGAGCACGGGAAACTGGCCGCGATATTCAAGAACATCCCCGACGGCGTAATATTCGTCTCCATGTCGGGCGAGATAATCGAGGTAAACCCCATGATGAGCGTAATCTGGGGCGTTCCGGCGGAAGAGCTTAAGGGAAAGACTGTGGCCGAACTGCCCGAAGGCCCCATAAAGGAATCGCTGATATTCAGGTGCGACGGATCAAGGGGCGGGAAGCGCTGCTGGGAGGCGTTCAACTGCCTCCACAAGAACTGCCCGGCCTACATGTCGGACGACATGCGCTGCTGGCTCATATCCGGGACATACTGCCACTCTGAGATCCAGCCGAGCGTAAAACGCAAGCTCGAAGACGTATGCAGCAATTGCGATGTATACAAAGACATCATAGAGAGATACGGGCAGATGACCGAGGCCGAGATAAATGACAGGCAATACAAAATAGGCAGTTCGCTGGTTCTCGACGAGAAGAACAAGGTAATAGGCGAGATAAAGACGTTCTACGACGTAACCGAGCAGAAACTGCTCGAAAAAAGAAAGGCGGATTTCATCTCGCTCCTCACGCACGACCTTAAAAGCCCGCTCACCAGCATACTCGGCTATTCCGAACTCCTAATCCAGACTGCCTTCGTAAAACTGGACGACGACGAGAAAAATTTCATGGGCGCCATAAAGACTAACGGCGCAAGGCTCCTTGAAATGGTGGAGCAATACCTGGACCTTACGAAAATCGAGGCCGGAATGCTTACCCTTAAGCCGGAAGAGACGGACGTTGCGTTGCTCCTTAACGATGCCGTCTCCGATATCGGCGTCCAGGCGATGGAGAAGAATATAAAGATTGATTTATACGCCCCTGAGGGACTGCCGAAAATTTATGTAGACAGAGAGAAAATTTCCAGGGTCCTCACGAATCTTCTGTCCAACGCCGTCAAATATACCCCGAACGGCGGGAAGATAGACGTCCGGGCGGAGGAGACGTCGGGCAGAGCCTTGGAAGTTGGCCGCCATAATAACGGCCTTCCGGCGGCGATAGAGATTACCGTCGAGGACAACGGCTGCGGCATTTCGGCCCGGGACCTGCCGCACGTATTCGACCGCTACTGGCGCTCGAAGTCCGCCTCCGGGATAAGCGGAACCGGCCTCGGGCTTGCGGTCGTAAAATCCCTTGTGGACGCCCACGGGGGTGAGGTAATCGTAACGAGCGAGCCGGGCAGGGGCAGCAGGTTTAAGGTGCGGATACCCCTGAAAACCGCTCCTGTATCGTAATGGGAGTCATACTTTGATCATCGACACGCACGCGCATCTCGACATGGAGCAGTTCAGGGACGACCTGGCATCGGCGCTCGTCCGCGCGCGGGATGCGGGGGTAACACATATAATAACCATAGGCTCGGATGTAAAATCCAGCCGCGCCGCAAGGGACATCTCCGCCGCCCACGAAGAGATATTTTTCGCCCCGGGATTTCACCCGCACGACGTAAAGTCAATAACAGAAGCCGACTACGCCGAGCTGAGAGAACTCCTGAAAGACCCGAAGGCCGTGGCGGTGGGCGAGATGGGCCTAGACTATCACTACGACCACTCCCCCATGGAGACACAAAGGGAGCACTTTAAAAGACAGCTTGGTATTGCCAAAGAGATAAACAAGCCGGTAATAATCCATTCCCGCGAGGCGGAAGAAGACACAATGGACATCATCGCCTCCGCCGGGCTTCCGGCAGCCGGCGGGACGCTCCACTGCTTCTCCGGCGGACAGGATATGGCAGAGCGGGCGCTTGAACTTGGCATGTACCTGTCCGTCGGCGGCACGCTCACGTTCAATAATTCAGGCGCGCTCCGGGACGTCATAAAAACCGTGCCCATAGAGAAACTGCTGCTTGAGACCGACTGCCCCTACCTCGCCCCGAAGCCGCTTCGCGGAAAGCGCAACGAGCCGTCGTACCTCAAATATGTCGTCGATACGCTGGCGCAGGTCAAGGGCCTGTCGCCTGAAGACGTCATGCGGATAACCAGCCTGAACGCTACGGTTCTATTCGGAATATGCGAGCCGCCGAAAGGCGGCGCAATCGCATACCCGATACGGGACTCGCTCTACCTGAATATAACGAACCGCTGCACGAACGCCTGCGTGTTCTGCGTAAGGAACTCCACCGACTTTGTAAAGGGCCACAACCTGCGGATTAAAAACGAGCCGACCGCCCGTGAGATAATATCCGCGATGGAACGGGCGGATTTTGCGCGCTACAGGGAGGTCGTATTCTGCGGCTACGGAGAGCCGTTCATGCGGCTCGACGTTATAAAAGAGGTAGCCCGGGCGGTCAAAAAACGCGGCGTAAAGGTGCGCATAAACACGAACGGCCACGCCCTGCTCATAAACGGTGATCTCTTTCTCCCGGAGCTTAAGGGACTCATAGACGCCGTAAGCGTCAGCCTGAATTTCCCGACGGAAGCGGAATATGAAAAATATTGCCGGCCTCTAAGGGAAGGCGCATATAAGTCATTGAAAAAATTTGTAAAAATGGCCAGAGCATACATCCCGGAGGTAAGTGTCACGGCCCTTGCCATGCCTGGGGTTGACATCGAAGAATGCCGAAGGATTGCCGAAGACGAGCTTGGAGTGGGCCTGAGGGTACGGAAATACGACGAGGTAGGATAGAAATATGAGACGGGCTTACCTTTTTATGATATATTTTGGTATGCGTTCTGAATTTTAATGTAGCTGCCTGATTCATCAGGCGGTTTTAAAAACGCCCCATAAATGGGGCAGCTATAATAAAACTTACCCCAGCCTGAAGCCTGCCGGAGATGTGAGAGTGAAGGACAAGGACTCCATAGAGGACTTGAAAAGGGCCAACAGGGACCTCCTTGCGCTATACGACATCAACCGCCTGCTTCAGACCCAGCTTCCCACCGAAGAAAAGCTTTATATAATACTTACATCCCTGACAGCCGACGACGCGTTCGGATATTTGCGCGCATATCTCCTGCTTGTAAACGACCAGCAGAACACGCTCGAAGGCTGGCTGGGCGTCGGGGCGCTAAAGGGAGACGAGGCAAGGGAGATATGGGAGGGCGTAACGGCAATCGAGGAGGAAGACACCGATCCCGGGCGCAGAAACATAGCCGAACTCCTCGAGCGCGCGCCGTTCGACATAAAAGTCCGTTCTTTCGTGGTTCCTGTCTTAAGGGGGCAGGGGCATCCGGTCCAGACGGTCATAAACCGTCGTCCAAAGCTCATAAAGGACATAAAAAGCGGAAAGGAGCCCCTGCACCCGGACTTTCTGAAACTGCTTTCTTCCAACGAACTGGCCATCATACCCATGCTCTCGAAAAAACGCGTAATGGGCGTGATAGCCGTGGAATCGCCCGGCGGGAGCCGCTCCATCGACGACCAACGCCTGAGGACGTTGACCATATTCGGGAACCTGGCGGCGATAGCCCTTGAGAACTCCAAGCTCTATCATGCCCTCGAGGAGAAGGTCTCGACGCTTGAGAAGGTCAACCGGGACCTCCAGGAGGCGCAGGCAAAGATAATGCAGCTCGACCGCCTTGCCTCCATGGGCGCGATAGCCGCCGGGGTCGCGCACGAGATAAAGAACCCGCTCAACTCTCTTTTCATAAACCTGCACCTCCTGAAGGACGAGCTGAAACGTCCAGAGGCCCTGAAACTGATGGAAGTAGTGGAAAATGAGACGGAACGCTTAAGCGATACGGTCATAGAGTTCCTGAACTACTCCAAGCTGCCCAAGCCTTCCCTGGCCCCGGCGCATCCGCACCGGGTGCTCGATTCGGTACTGGAGATGGTGGAGTTCCAGGGGATAAGCATGGGTGTCAGCATAATGAGGGAATACGACCAGGGGCTGGACGAGGTGCTCATAGACGAGAAGAGGATGAGGCAGGCGTTTTTGAATATAATAATAAACGCGCTCCAGGCGATGCCGGGAGGAGGCGTCCTGACCGTAAAGACGGGGATACGGAACGACACGGAAAACCCGCACTGCTTCTATGTGCAGTTCAAGGACACCGGGCACGGCATACCCGAGGACTGCATGGACAGGCTCTTCGACCCGTTTTTTACTACAAAAGAGGAAGGCACAGGCATGGGATTGCCGATTGTGGACTCCATATTGCGCTCCCACGGCGGGCGCATAAACATAGAAAGCGCCGTCGGACAGGGCACCACCGTAACCGTCAGGATACCCCTCACGGGCGGGGGCCGGGTCTCCGCCATTTCCACCGGAACATCCTCATAATGGCCGCAATTGAAACAAATGGCAATCCCGGTCGTTCCCGTGAAAACTGTGCGACAGTCTTTTGCCGTAATTAGCTCGTGTCGGATTTTTTAAGAAAATCCGCTTCCGCTCTTGACCAGCCGGTTGGCTCCTGTTAATATTTACTGATACGGTTGCCCCGTTTGCGGGGCCGAGACACTTCAGGAGAACCGGTGTTCCATAACGTCCTGACAATGATAATGGCCGGAGGAAAGGGAGAAAGGCTCTATCCCCTTACGCTCCACCGCGCAAAGCCCGCCGTCCCTTTCGGCGGCCAGTACCGCATCATAGACTTCACGCTCAGTAACTGCATAAACTCCAAGCTCCGGAAGATAATAGTCCTTACGCAATATAAATCCCACTCCCTCGAGCGCCACATAAACCTCGGCTGGAATTTCCTGAACCCGGAGATGGACGAGTACATAATGACGCTCCCGCCCCAGCAGAGGATAGACGAGCACTGGTACCAGGGGACTGCGGACGCGATATACCAGAACATCTATACTATCGAAAAGGAACGGCCAAGCGAGCTTATTGTCCTCTCCGGGGACCACGTCTACAAGATGGATTACACTAAGATGCTCTCCTACCACAGGCGGAAAAAGGCCGAGGCCACGGTAAGCGCGATAGAGGTCGGAAAAGATGATGCGTCCGAGTTCGGGATAATAGAGGTAGACAAGGAAAACAACATCGTCGGATTCGAGGAAAAGCCAAAATCCAACCCGAAGACCATACCGGGCAGGAAGGACAAATGTTTCGCCTCGATGGGAATATACATATTCAATACCGAGACTATTATACAGATGCTGAGGGAGGACGCGGAGAAGGCATCGTCCCACGATTTCGGCAAGGACATTATCCCCACGATGTTCAAAAGGTGCAAAGTGCTTGCGTATAACTTCATAGACGAGAACAAAAAGCGCTCCAAATACTGGCGGGACGTGGGGACAATAGACGCCTACTGGGAAGCGAACATGGACCTGAAATCCACCCTGCCGCTATTCAACCTCTACGACGAGCGCTGGCCGCTCAGGACTTACGAGATGCAGTATCCGCCGGCAAAGTTCGTATTCGCGCAGGAATACAAGGGCGGCAGGCTCGGGATTGCGCTGGACTCCGTAGTGTCCTCCGGCTGCATCATCTCCGGCGGCAGGGTGCAGGACTCGGTCCTGTCCCATGCCGTCAGGGTAAACAGCTACGCGGATGTGCGCGAGTCCATAATAATGGAGCGTGTGGAGATAGGCCGGCACTGCAAGATAAGAAAGGCCGTCATAGACAAGGACGTAAAGCTCCCGGCGGGCACGGTCATAGGCTACGACCCGGTGGATGACAGGCGGAGGTTTACCGTCAGCCCGGGCGGCGTGGTAGTGGTGGCAAAGGGACAGAAAATAGAATAAAGGAGCGTCATGCAATATCGCACTGGAAGCATCAACCGCGTTTTCATCCTGAAATACGAAGACGGTGACAGTCTTCTCGACGGCATCATAAAGGTTGCGCGCGAGGAGAAGGTATCGGCGGGCTTCTTCTTCCTGCTTGGCGGAATGCGCGCGGCATCGATGGTCTGCGGGCCGAAAGAACCCGTGCTTCCGCCTGAGCCGGTATGGCAGAGCTTCACAGACGGGCGCGAGATAGCGGGAATCGGCTCCGTCTTCCTGAAAGACGGCGAACCCGCCGTACACCTGCACGGCGCCGTGGGAAAAGGCGGCGGCGCCCTTGCCGGGTGCATACGGAAGGACGACAAGGTCTTTCTCGTCGTCGAGGCCATGCTTGTGGAGGTAACCGGCGTAAAGGCCGGAAAGAAAGTCAGCGAAAAGACGGGCATAGCGATGCTCGAATTCGACTGAAGCCGGAAGTTATGAAGAAGAGTTTCCTGATCCTTGTTGTCCTGACGTGCCTGTCATTCCTTATTTACGCAAGGACATTAAACTATCCACTTGTCTTCGACGACCACCACGTCATCACCTATGACCCCTCGATACGGAACCTCGCGGACGTTCCGCGACTTTTTGTCTCGGCGCACATGGAGCAGGCCGAGAAATCATCGACCTCCTACCGCCCTTTCCTCTACGCTACCTACGCCCTGAACTACGCCATCTCCGGGACTGTCCCATGGTCCTACAGGCTCTTCGACATCCTGTCTCATGCGCTCTGTTCGTTTATGGTATACCTCATTTCCCTGATAATCATAAAAGAGCGCGGAGATAAAAATACCTGGCCGGCCGCGGCCATGGCGGTAATGTTCTGCGTGCATCCGGCGCAGACGGAGTCCGTGATATACGTATCGGCAAGGAGCGCAGAGCTCGTCTGCACGCTCTTCCTGGCATCCGTATACTTCTATCTCAAGGCCCGCACACGGCCGGACGATGGCCGGCATGGAAGCGGCTTGTTCGTCATTTCTCTGATTGCGCTTGCGCTGGCGCTCTTGACAAAGGAAACCGCGGCGGCCCTTCTGCCGTTCTTTTTCGTCCTCGAATATTATTTCCGGAAGAAAAAAGGCGCCGGAATATCATGGCCTTTCCTTGCATCCGCGACGGCTATGACTGTAGCATTCGCGGCATACCGTCTTTCCCTTGTTTTCGGGGGCGGCAACGGGGCCAAGCCGGATTACATCGGCCACTGGGCCGGATGGATAAGCCGCTTCCCAAGCTACGTCGCGCTGCTTGCCGTCCCGTTCAGCCAGAGCATAGAGCATCCCGAAGCCGGGAAACTGATAAACATCAATTTATTCATAGGTATCGCCGTCATAGCGGTTTCGCTGTTTCTTATTTTCCGGCAGTTCAGGCGCGGGAATTACCTTGTAGCCGGTCTCCTGCTCCTGGCCGCGTTGTCGTTCCTGCCGGAATTCTTGTTCCCGATATGGGACCTTGTGGTGGACTACCGACTCTATCTGCCGCTTGCGGCCTTCTGCATCGCTGGCGCGGCGGCCCTTGCGCGCCTGTCCGGCCCGCGCGCCGTCATGGCCGCAAAATACGCAGCCGCGGCGGCGTCTTTGATATTTCTTTTCCTGTCGTTTTCAAGGGCTGGGGCATGGGCATCCGAGAAGAGCCTCTGGGGGGACGCGGCGGCAAAATATCCGACGCTCGTCAGGCCGCATAACGAGCTTGGGATATATTACCTGAAGCATGGCCAGTTCGGCAAGGCGAGGATGGAATTCGAGACCGTGCTATCCCTCGACCCTTCATTCGTGAAGGCCTACGACAACCTCGGCGCGGATTATATACGCATGGGGGAATTTTCCAGGGCGCAGGACGTGCTCCTGAAGGGCCTGTCCATAAGCAACCTGTACTCCATGCGGTTTAATCTTGAGACGGCTTACATAAAAGAGAAAAACGACAGCGCGGCCATGCTGAATTTCGAGGCTACGCTGGGCGGTTTCCCGAATCACAACGTATTGCGGGACTTCACGAACACGGCCCTGATACTGGGCAGGCCGGACCTGGCGCAGGCGTTTGCGGAATATGCCTCAGGGCAAAGAAACCCCTGACGGCATCCTCGAATTCAGCCGCCGTTTCGACATGATTTATCCTGCGCCGGAACTCGGCTCCGCCGCTTAACCGGGCCGAGCGCTTCGAGGCCGCGTGCGAATACCAGGCGGCGTGCTTCCGCATCAGCTTCACGGCGGTAATCTCGCGCATCCGCGCAAGCTGCATAGACAGGTGCCTTATCAGCGCCCCGCCAATCTCATCAATAGCCGGGCCATCCGGGACGTCTCCGTTATATAAATATGAATTTATTTCTCTGAACAGCCAGGGATTCCCGAGCGCTCCCCTGCCGGTCATTACGAAATCGCACCCCGTCTCGCGCAGCATCCGTGCTGCGTCGTCAGCGGAGCAAATATCTCCGTTCCCGATGACCGGTATACTCACGGCCCGTTTCACTCTCGCTATCTCGGACCAGTCCGCATTTCCCGAGAAACCCTGTCTTGCGGTCCTTCCGTGCACGGCTACAGCCGACGCGCCCGAGGCCTCGGCGGCCTTCGCAAGCTCCACGGCCACGTCCGGCCTGTCCCAGCCGGTGCGCATCTTGACGCTCACCGGGACATCCGACGCCTTTACCACGGCATTTATAATCTTCTCAGCATGAGAGATGTCCTTCAGAAGCGCCGCGCCGGAGCCGCCCTTCACAACCTTCTTCGCAGGGCAGCCCATGTTTATGTCTATTATGTCCGCGCGCCCGGAGAGCATCCTCGCGGCCTCGGCCATGGCCTCCGGCCTTTTCCCGAATATCTGGAACGCGGCGGGCCGCTCCTCGGGGCGAGACTCAGTGATTGACTCAGTCGCCTTCTGCCCACGGACAAGCCCTTCGGCGCTTATCATCTCGGTATACACCAGCGCCGCGCCCATCTCTTTGCATATCAGGCGGAACGGCATGTCCGTTACGCCCGCGAGCGGCGCGAGGACGGCGCGGCCCGCTATGTCGATGTTTCCGATTTTCATGCCATTTCTTGCATTGCCTTCATTTTCTCCATGGGCAGGTTAGCCTGAGGGTTAAGGTCAAGCCCCGCCGTCGCTCCCAGTTTAAATAAGTGATAGCCGGACGCGGCGACCATCGCGGCGTTGTCCGTGCAGAACGCCGGCCCCGGAATTACGAGGCGGAAATTATTTTCCCGCGAGGCACCGAGAAGCGCGCTCCTCAGCGCAGAGTTGGACGCGACTCCTCCGGCCACGACGAGCGTCCCGGCATCTCTGCTCTTCACCGCCTGCACGGATTTTTTAACCAGCACCTCGACTACCGCCTCCTGAAATTCCCTACAGACAAGCCCGACGGTCTCGTCCTTCATCTCGTTTGCACGGACGTACGTCAGCGCCGCCGTCTTAAGCCCTGAAAAGGAGAAATCGAGCGACCCGGCCTCGAGGTATGCGCGGGGGAACTTCGGCCCGCCTTTCACTGGCGCGCGCCCGGCGTATTCGCCCGCCAGCCCGTCTATCACAGGCCCGCCGGGATACGGAAGCCCCATGAGCTTGGCCACCTTGTCGTACGCCTCGCCCGCCGCGTCGTCTCTTGTCTGCCCGAGTTTTTCGTAGTCGCGGAACCCGCGCACGTAATAGAGGTGCGTATGCCCGCCTGATACCACAAGCATGACAAACGGCATGGATATGTCCGGCGACTCAAGCAGCGCCGCGCCCATGTGCCCCTCGATGTGGTTCACGCCGACAAGCGGGATACGGGCGGAATACGCCAGGGCCTTCGCCGCCGAAACTCCCACGAGCAGGGCTCCGATAAGCCCCGGGCCCATGGTCACGGCGACCGCGCCAATGTCGGAGAGCCTCTTCCCGGAGCCGCTTATGGCCTCGTGCAGGACGGGCATGATGTTCTCCATGTGCGCGCGCGATGCTATCTCCGGGACTATCCCGCCCCACTTCCTGTGCAGCTCTACCTGGGACGACACGACATTGGACAGGACCGAAGAGCCGTCTTCCACCACCGCCGCCGCAGTCTCGTCGCAGGACGTCTCTATACCCAGAACGTACATAAGACCTCATCTATAAATCAGTTGCGGCCCGCATCCGGAGCAGCCGAATTCAGCGCATCTTTGATATTCACCAGGCGCACGCCCTGCTTAGGGAGACCCGGAATCTCCTCTTTGAGCGCCTTCATCGTCATGGGCCGGGGATGGCCTATAGCAACCGCAATTCCTCTCCTTTTCGCAATGGCGACAAGCCGCGCGAACTGCGCCTTTATATACGCCTCGTCCGGCGAATCGTCCAGGAACACGTCCCGGCGCGCGAACGGCACGCCGTCTTTTTCCGCCGTGCGCCAGGCCTCGCTCTTGGCGGTTGTGAGACTGTCCACGAAAAATAGCTTCCTGGATTCAAGGCCGCTCATAACCGCGTCCATTGCCGCCTTGTCTTCCGTCAGGAGCGAACCCATGTGGTTATTCACGCCTTCCGCGCCGGGCACGCTCGCAAGATCCCCGGATAAAATATTATCTATGTCTTCAGGACTCATGCCGGACATGAGCGCCCCGGGGCCGAGACCTTCCGGATTACCTTCCGGCTGCATGGGCAGGTGCAGAAGGACCGTCAGCCCTTTCGCCTCCGCCCTTTTTGCCGTATCCGCAGAATACCGAAGGAGCGGGAGCACAGCCACGGCCACAGGCCCGGGCAGGGCCACGACGTCGTCAAGCTCTTTCGGGTTATTGCCCATGTCGTCTATGATTATCGCTATCGCCGCCCATTTTGCGGGAATGGGCCGGGCGCTCTTCTGTGCGGGCTTTGCGGCGGGCCGGGGAGGCGCGGCGGGACCTGCTTTTCCGCCCCCTTCCTCACGCTTCCCGCACGATGTTATAAGAACCGCGAGCGCAATAATTGCCGCAAGCGTCAAAGGCTTTTTAATCATCAAAACTCCAGTAGACAGAAGAGATATTTTAATCCTGGGCGGTTTTTAAGTCAAGGCCGCAAAATCGCTCAAATTTCAGTTGACACGAACGCGCGGATGCAGGATAATTAATGACGGAATTGATTTTTAAGGCCCGCCTTTTTATGAAGTTGTTTTTTTTCTCATTATTCCTCTTTGTGTTCCCGGTCTTTGCGCAAGCCGCCCCCGGCGCGCCGGCAGGCGCTCTTTCCGCGCCCCCGGCCCCGATGCAGGCCCATTCCATTTTATCCCCGCTCGGAGGCTATTCCATCCCCGCGCCCGTCCCCATGCAGGGCTATTCCATACTCACACCGGACGAGCGGCCCACATTCCACTTCGACGTCCACAAGAAAACCCGCAAGGACGACGGAGCGGCTGACAAATTCGAGTCCGCCCTCGAGCTTTTCCAGGACGGGGATTATTCCGGAGCGGCGACGGCGGCAAGGGAAATCTGCCATAATTACTCCGGCACCGCCTGGGAAGGCCGCGGTCTTTTCCTGGCCGCGCGCGCCTATGGAGCATCCGGGAACCCCGGCAAGGCCGCCAGGTATTTCCGGATGTCCAAACGTAAACTGCCCGCGCTTTCGGGCTATGCGGATTTCCTGCTCGCGGAGCGTTTCAGGCGGTCGGGGGATTACAGTAACGCGCTCAGGTTATATCTATCCGCCGCCGGTCAACCGGCCATAGCATCCGATTGCATCCTCCAGGCCGGGGACATATGCCTGCTCCTCGGCAGATATACCGAGGCGGCAGAGCTTATGGGGCGTCTGCACATGAGGCAGCTTCCCGGCGGGAGTGAGGCCAGGGCTTACTACATCATGTCCCTGGCTTATGCCGGGGCGGGCGATTCAAAAAAGGCGGTCAGATACTACGGCGTCCTCTGGCGGAAATATCCGGGGTTGTCGTTTGCCCCGAAGGCAGAAAAGAGGCTCAGGGCGCTCGGCATAGGCATCAAAAAATTCGGCGCGGACGATTACATGCAAAGGGCGGAGTCCTTCGTGCGATGGGGCATGTGCGACAGCGCTCTGAAGGCATACGGGGAGGCATACAGGCTTAATAAAGACCCCCGTTTCCGCTCAAAGGTCCTCCTGGGCGAAGGGGAGTGCTACTTTCGCCTGAGGGACGATATCGGCTCCATAAAGGCCGTGCGCGCGGCCATTGCAAAGAAACTTCCCGCCGACGAGGCGTCGGAGGCGTATCTATTGCTCGCGAGGGTTTATCTCCGCGAGGGGGACAAGGCAAGGCTCACGGCTACCGTAAAGCGGTGCTTCAGGGGGTATCCGCATGAGGACAACAGCGCCGAAGCCCTCTATCTCCTCGGCACGGCGCTCTCGGAAGAGGGGGATTACGACGGCGCGCTCGACGCGCTCGGCAGGCTTGTCAAGGCATTCCCGGATTGGCCCCGCATGGACGAGGCGCTCTGGCAGGCCGGCTGGGCGCATTACAAAAAAGACGACTACGCGAGCGCTCAGGAAAGCTTCTCCATGCTGTATGCCGACTACCCGAACTCCTCGCTTGCCCCGCAGGCGCTTTACTGGCGCTCTAAGGCGCTCGGCCTTACGGGCGACAAAAAAGACGCCGCGCTCCTCATCGGCCAACTGAAAACGTCCTATCCATACTCCTTTTATGGCCTCATAGCGGCCCAGCCGCGCAGGATATTTTCGGACGGCGCGGACCAAGACAGCCTGCCCGGCCCGCAGGATATAGACGACGGGCCGGATACGCCCCCGGCAAAGCCTGACCCGAGGCTCGCCGCCGCATACGAACTTGGCCTTCAGGGCCTCGACAGCCTCGCGTTCAAGGAACTCCGGCACGCGGAGAGGCTTTTCAGAATCCCCCGGGATGCCGGCAAGCTTGTAGACGCATACCATTTCATAGGGGAATACAGAAGGCCCCTGGAACTCCTCACTTCGGCATACTCGGCGAGTTTCCATGCCGGGAAGCCGGACATCCCCGCGGACGTTCTGCGGGACTTGTTCCCGCTCCCCTACTGGGACGCGGTATACCTCGAAGCGGAGGGCTACGGCCTCGACCCGTGGCTCATAAGCGGGGTAATCCGCGAGGAGTCTCACTGCTCCCCGAATGCGGTATCGCCCGTAGGCGCGGTCGGACTCATGCAGCTTATGAAAGGGACTGCGGATATAGTGTGCCGGAAGATGAACGTGGACAGCCCTGGAAAAGGAGACCTGAAAAACTACTGCTACAACATACCGATAGGCTCTTATTACCTCAGACAGCTTTTAAAGAAACATAACGGGCGGCTTGCATATGTCCTCGCCGAATATAACGCCGGGGCCCTCGCCCTTGCGAAGTGGACTTCCGGCAAAGACATGCCGGACGACTACTTCATCGAAAACATCAACTACTCTGAGACCCGCGGATACGTGAAGAAGGTCCTCCGGAATTACTTCATGTACAAGATGCTGTATTCCCGGTAGGGGTTTATTTGCGCCGCCGTTTGCTTATATTGCAGGGCGGGCGCCAAGGAGTAAATATCATCGGTAGGAAAAATTTATTATCCGGAGCGATTCCGGATTATTCATGGAAGATGTCGATTGTTAAGATAAAAATCCTAAAAAAGCGCGTTTTTACGCCGGTATCGGAAATACGGCAAAAAATACCGCAAAACAGGCCGTTTCATGCAGAAAACGGGGCGCGGGGAACAGGCGTTTTTGCCGTATTGAGAGGTCTCTTTCTGGCTATGTCCGCTATTTTTTGCCGGGCGAAGCGGGGGCCTGTTTTGTCGCGCCTGGGGCGGGCGGGGGGGGTGTTTTCGCCCCTACAGGCGCTGGCGCGGTGACGATTTTTATCGGGCCGGAGGACGGCGCTCCGAGCATCGCCTGTGGCGCTCCTACCGGCTTGCCGGTCAGCTTCGAGAGTTCCATCCTCGCATCGGAAGTCCACGGAGAATCAGGGAATTCCTTAATCAGCCCTTCGAGCTGCCCTACGGCTTCGCTCGTGTTCCCGCTCTTCGCAAGTATCTGCGCATAGCGGAACTTGTCCTCGTCCTTGAAGAAGCTTCCGGCAAGTTTAGAATCTGAAACGAGGACGTCTATCGCCTCGTTTTTATTGCCTTTTTCAAGATACGCCGAGGCCAGCCTCTGGTTCGCAAGCGACGCCAGAAGAGGGTTCTGCGCGCGCGCCTTGAGCGCGTTATACTCCTGTATCGCCTTGTCTATGTTGCCGAGTTCAAAGTCCGTATTTGCTTGATAATACAGGGCAATATCGGCCTGCCTGCCGCTTCCGGAGGCCACCTGGCCCAGGAGTTCGCCGGCCTTTTCGAGCCGCTCAACGGAAGTCATGGGCTTGCCGCCGGGGGCTGCGGAATTTAAATCGTAATATTCAAGGGCAGTTGCAATCGTTGCCGCAGCCTTTTCCTGAGAGGATTTCGCCGCCAGGAACCAGACCGATGCCGCGATTACGATTACCGCCAGGGCGGCAAGACCTATGTAAAATTTATTAATGTTTTTCTGGACATACAGGAGCGCCTTCTGGGTGAATGACTGTAGCTCGTCCGGCCCGCTGAACTGCTCCTTCTTCTTGCCTGTCCTTTTTCTCCAGGTGGTCAAATTATCCTCCGAGAACCCTGTTTACAATCTCTCTCGAATTCCTGAAAGCCGCCGCGCATTCTTTAGCAGATAAACCCGCGCCGAATAAGACCTTTTCCGCGAAGGCATCGTCAATCAGGTCGTCCGGTTCGTGTGCGTCCGTATTTATTATCAGTCTCGCCCCGGCCTTGAGGGCCGTCTTTGCGACATGACCGTTTGTAAGCGAGTGCCCGCTCCTGGCCGTAATCTCGAGGAAAACGCCTTTCCTTGCGGCAATAGAGGCGTCCCTGTCCGTAATAAACCCCGGATGCGCGAGGATGTCCGCTCCCGCGGCGATGGCGGCCCCGTTTGTCCCTTCCGCCACCGGCTCCACGGGCGATTCTCCGTGGACGACGATTATCTTCGCGCCCATCTTCCGCGCCTGATTAACCAATGCTTTTATAGACTTGGGCGGAACATGGGTAAGCTCTATTCCCGGTATGACCGTTATCGGCATAAGCCCGGAGAGGTCTTCCGCCGCGCGGACTATCCTGGGGATTATGAAGTCGAGATTCGAGCTGTCCGCATGGTCCGTGATGGCTATCGCCTCGTAACCCTTCACCATCGCGCGGCGCACGAGTTCCGCCGGGACAAGCGCGCCGTCGGAAAAAAGGCTATGGGTGTGCAGGTCTATCATAAGGGTTACGAAAATAACATAAAAGGCTCCGGTTTTCAAGAGAAAACTCCTTGACTTGCAAGAACTTTAGTGCTTAAATTACGACTGTCCAAGAAGTATCCTTCATTTAACTGCGCGGAGGGGGGGCTTGGATTTTCCCGGAGCAGAGAGAAGAGCCGATACCAGGAACCACGTCCTGGTCACGCGCACCAAGGTCGGCGACGGTCGGAAATATTTTTTCGGCTACGCGCGCGACGTCAGCCGCGCGGGCGTATTTATCAAGACCGTCACTCCGAGAAATCCGGGAGACGAATTCGAGATAGAATTTACCCTTCCAAGGGCGGATTTCACAATAAGATGCAAGGCGCAGGTAGTCTGGAGCAGGACGTTCTCCGAGGCCGGCAACAAGGACCCCGGCATGGGGCTGAAGTTTCTCGACCTCGACCCTCTAATCCAGGACAAGATCGACGAGTGGGTGCAGAGGGAGCGCGAGGCGGAGGAGGAAGAGTAAAATTACTCGAACAGCGCCTCTACAAATTCGTCCGGATTGAACAACTGCAAGTCTTCCTGCTTCTCTCCCACGCCTATCATCTTTACGGGTATCCCAAGCTCGGAGGCGATGGCGACGACAATCCCGCCCTTGGCCGTGCCGTCGAGCTTCGTAAGGATTATGCCCGTAACGCCTACCGCCTGATTGAAAAGCTTCGCCTGAGACAGCGCGTTCTGGCCGGTCGTCGCATCGAGTACAAGAATCACTTCAGAAGGTTCCCCGGGAAGTTCGCGCTCTATCACGCGGTTTATCTTCTTAAGCTCCTCCATGAGGTTCGCCTTGGTATGGAGCCTGCCCGCCGTATCCACGAGAAGGATATCCGCCTCCCTTGCGCGCGCGGCGGCGATTGCGTCGAATACCACCGCGCCCGGGTCGGCCCCGCTTTTATGGCGGATGACGTCCACCCCCGCTCTTTCTCCCCACTGGACGAGCTGTTCCGACGCAGCCGCGCGGAAGGTGTCCGCAGCCGCCAGGATGATCTTCTTCCCGTCTGAGGAAAATTTCGCCGCGAGCTTGCCGATGGTGGTTGTCTTACCCGTGCCGTTGACACCGACAAAGAGATAGACGGAAAGGCTCTCTCCGCCCCGCCCCGCCCCGAACGTCCCGGTGTCGCCACGCAGGATGCCGCGTATCTGGTCCTTTATCTCTTTTTTCAGCAGAGACGCGTCCATGAGTTCCTGCCTTCTGACCTTCTCCTGAACTTCCCGTATTATCGCGCCGGACGTCTCCACGCCAAGGTCTGCCAGCACCATCAGTTCTTCGAGTTCGTCAAGGAGCGCCGCATCTATTTTCTTCCTGCCATAGACCGCGTTTTCTATCCCGGCGACAAAGCTGTCGCGGGTCTTCGTAAGGCCGGATTTAAGCTTGTCGAAAAATCCCAAAATTACCCTCCCTTACCTGCATTCCTTGCCGACGCCGTCCAGGAGCAGATGTCTGTTGTTCGAACTGTGCGGGTCGTGACACCGGCACGAGGGGCGGCTTACCATCTGTTTTTCGTCGTGGCACATTGTGCATAGCTGCGGCGGCTGTGCCGTCAGGACGAACTTGTGCCCGCCTCCCGCCGCCTTGTGGCAATCCCCGCATTCCTCCACCGCCACCGGGCCGTGAACGTATTTCCTGTCGAGCATCCCGGCGTGGCACTTCCCGGTTATGCATTTTCCGGAATCGTCGGCGAAGGCGATATTTACAAGAAAAAAACAAACGGCAAAGGATATAAAAACACCCATAAGCGCTCGCATCGAATCTCCTTACACAAACAGCAGGAATATGAAAAGCGTTACAAGCCCTCCCAGAATCGCGCCCAGGATAACTTCCTTGGGCTTGTGTATGCCAAGCGCGATGCGGCTGTGCGATACCATCGCCGCCATCACCAGCACAAGGATCGAGACCAGAGCGTTAGACGTTAAGAAAAGCGTTATAACGAATATCGACGATGCCGCCGCCGCATGGCCGCTCGGCATTCCGCCCATTAGCGGAGAGCCGCGCCCGATATAGGTTTTGGCCATGATTACGGTTATGACCACGACGATGAGCGCCATGAAGGCCACGTTCTCGCCGGCAATCTTTGTCTCCGCTACCCCGGCCTTTACAACCTGGGCCACGTGCGGGTAGAGGATAAGAAAGCCTATGATAAGCGCGCCGAACGACGCTATGAAAACCGCGCCTGCCGCGGTGTCCTTGGCAGCCTTGGCCGCCGGGTGCACCTCCTCGGAAACGAGGTCAACCATCGCCTCTATCGCCGTGTTTATAACCTCGGCCACAAGGACAATTACCACGGCCAGGGAAAGCGCGATGAAGGAGGCCCTGTCGAGACCGAAAAAAAGCCCCAGCATGATAACGAGCGCGGCGGCCATGAAATGAAGCCGCATGTGCCTTTGCGTCCTGGTCGCGTAAAGCACACCCTCTATGGCCAGGTTCGCGCTCTGATACCAGCTCTGAGGCTTTACCTTTGCTTTTTCTTTTCCATTATCGATCTTAAAAGCTCCTTCTGTTTTCCTTCCATCCTCTGCTTTTCTATCCCGCCGCTTTCGTGGTCGTAGCCCATGATGTGCAGGATGCCGTGGACGAGAAGGAACAGCATCTCTTCCTCAAGGGAATGTCCGGCCTCCACAGCCTGCGCAAGCGCCCTCGGAGCGGAGATGACTATGTCGCCAAGGACAAGCGGCGCGTCCTTTGCGCTGGCAATGCCATCGCCCTCCAGCATGGAAAAAGACAGGACGTCGGTCGTCTTGTCAATGCCGCGCCACTGCCGGTTCAGGCGGCGCATCTTAGTGTCGCCAGTGACGAGTATGGAAAGCTCAGCGTCCGCGCATCCCAGGTGCGACAGCGCCTTCATGGCCGCCTGCCGGAGCGTCCCAGCCGACACTTTTACTTTCCTCTGCGAGTTTACCGTTCTGACCAGAAGCTTTCCTCCCCCCGGACGGTATACCCATGCCCGGGTAGTCCACCCTGTGGTGATATATCCCGGAGAGGAGCTGGTTGAAGCTCCTCGTTATGGCCGTCAGGTCTTTGAGCGTGAGATCGCACTCCGTTAGCTGTCCGTCCACGAAAAACCGTCCTATTATCTTGTCCACAAGCGCGGAGATCCTCGCCGGCGTAGGTTCATCCAGCACCCTCGACGCCGCCTCGACAGCGTCGGCCAGCATGACTATGGCCGCAATCTTCGTCTGCGGGCGCGGGCCGGGATAGCGGTAGTCGTCCTCGCTCACGGAACTTCCCTCGGCGCTTTTCGCCTTCTCGTAAAAATACGTCATCAGGGCGTTGCCGTGGTGCTGCTGTATAATATCCGAAATCTGCGGCGGGAGCTTGTGTTCCTTCGCCAGCTCGTAGCCGTCCTTTACGTGCGACGAGATGATGAGACTGCTCATGGACGGCGTCAGCCTGTCGTGCCGGTTCTCTCCCTTGGCCTGGTTCTCGACGAAATATTCCGGTTTTTTAATCTTCCCTATGTCGTGGTAATACGACGCCACGCGGGCAAGCAGCGGGTTGTCTCCGACGGATTCCGCCGCAGCCTCGGCGAGGCTTCCGATGATGACGCTGTGGTGATACGTCCCCGGCGCGCTGACCATAAGCTGCTTCAGGAGCGGGCGGTTCAAGTCGCTGTACTCGAGGAGGCTTATGTCCGTCACCATCTTGAACGTGGACTCCAGGAGCGGCAGTATTCCGGAGACCAGTATCGCCGAGAAAAAACCGCTCGCTATCCCGGCGGCAATATCGTGCAGAGCCGCATGGGTAAAGAGCACGTGCTGGTAGAGATCGAGACATATCACCGAGGCGGCGTTCGCAAACGCCACGAAAAGCCCGGCGTTCAAAAGCGCGGAGCGGCGCGTGCAGCGCACAAGCGAAAAACTGGCTATGACACTCCCGATAAACGTATAAAACCCGAACATTATCTGATGCCCGATGAGGAGCCCGCCGAATATGCTCATGACGATGGACATCACAATTCCCAGGTGTATGTCGAAGAGGAGCGTGGCGAGCATTGCGGCGGTGGAAATGGGAACGGCATAGAAGCCCGCCCGCCTGCCCACGCCGGGTATGTTCGCCGTGAAGGTGGTAAAGACCTCAGCCGAGGCGCGGCTTATAGCCACCGCGCCGATTAATATGACGCATACGAGGGCAAGCTTGTGCAGGTCATGGGTAATGCTCCTTTTGTAGCGGCGCATGTCCCGGTACAGGACGTATATCGGCAGGGATACGACCATGAGAAGACCGGCAAAGGTCTGGAAACTGTCGAATGGCGACATTCTGGATAACTGGGAGTAATCAACCAGGAGAAACGAGAGGATTATTACAAGCGCGCCCCCCATCGCCGCCTTCTTGACCCTCTCGGAGTGGAGGCGTTTTTCCGCCGGGCGGTTCGTTTTCTGGATTGATAGGGGCTTGGCTTCCTGTTTGTGAAGAGTTACGCCTACCCTCGCGCGCTCCCCCTTAAGGGCGGCCATTTTTCTCCTCGTGCCTTTGGTATGCCTTGACTATCTGCTGGACAAGCCTGTGCCGGACGACGTCCTTCTCCGAGAACTTCACGAAACTTATACCCTCTACCGCGTCGAGTATCTTCATCACCTCTATAAGGCCGGAGCCTTTTTCCGCAGGCAGGTCTACCTGGGTTATGTCCCCCGTAATTACCGCCTTAGAGCCGAAACCCATCCTCGTCAGGAACATCTTCATCTGCTCGGAGGTGGTGTTCTGCGCCTCGTCGAGGATTATGAAGGAGTCGTTCAAGGTCCGCCCGCGCATGAACGCGAGAGGCGCGACTTCTATCGTCCCGCGCTCCACCAGTCGCGCCGCCTTCTCAGGGTCCATCATGTCGTAAAGCGCGTCGTAGAGCGGCCTCAAGTACGGATGCACCTTCTCGTAGAGGTCTCCCGGAAGGAAACCGAGCCTCTCGCCCGCCTCCACCGCCGGACGCGCGAGTATTATCCGGTTCACCTCTTTTTTCACCAGGGCGGCGACCGCCGCAGCCATCGCGAGATAGGTCTTTCCCGTGCCGGCGGGGCCGATGCCGAAGACGATGTCGTGCGTCCTGATGGCCTCCACATATGCCCTCTGGTTTTCGGTCTTGGGGCTTATGTGTTTTTTGTTGTGGCCGACGAGCACGGTGTCTGAGAAAATGTCCTGTATGTCCGCGCCGCCGCCAGCCTCCCGGGCGCGCATCGCCAGCTTGACGTCCTCCAGCCTCAGCGTGTATCCGCTTCCTACCAGCCCGGCCAGGTCCTTTATGACCTTTTCTGCGGTCAGTACCGCCGGCTCCTCGCCTTCGATGGAGAGCTTGTTGCCGCGCGCCCTTATGTCCACGCCGGAGGTGTCTTCTATATACCGCAGGTTCTTGTCGAATTCCCCGTAGAGGGCCTTCAGGTCCTCGTCCGGCTCGATTAAAAGTTCCTTACGCGTAATACTTCCTCCCTGAGTTCACCCTCTCCCGCCAATGGAGATGGGTGGTTTTACTTCCCTCTCGCCATCGCTTCGAGACGCTCTATCCGCTCCTCGATGGGCGGATGGGTCGAGAAAAGCCGCACAAACCCCCGCGCCGAAAACGGGTTCACGATGAACATGTTGGCCGTGGCCGGGTTCGCGGCCATAGGTATCCTTTCCGTTCCCATCTCCAGTTTCCGGAGAGCGCTCGCCAGGTAAAGCGGATTTCCCGACAACTCCGCTCCGCCCTCGTCCGCCATATACTCCCTCGAACGCGAGATTGCAAGCTGTATGAGCATCGCGGCTATCGGCGCAAATATCATCATGGCTATCGCCGCAAATGGATTTCCTTCCCTGTCGTCACGCCCGCCCCCGAAGAAAAGCGCGAAGCGAGACAGCATGGTAATCGCCGCGGCAAGGACCGACGCGATGGTGCTGACGAGTATATCCCTGTGGCGCACGTGTGAGAGCTCGTGCCCCATGACGCCTTCGAGCTCCTGCCGCGTGAGCAGCCTCAGTATCCCCTCTGTGGCTGCGACGGCGGCGTGGTTGGGGTTCCTTCCGGTGGCAAATGCATTCGGGGAGTCGTCGGGTATGATATACACCTTGGGCATGGGCATATGGGCCTTCTGGACGAGGCCGCGCACCACGGAATACAGCTCCGGAGCATCCGCTTCCGTAACCGGCTGCGCGTGGTACATCATAAGGACGATTTTATCCGAGAACCAGTAGCTGAAGAAATTCATCAGCAGGGCGAAAATAAAGAACCCGAACATCCCCCTTTCACCGCCGACGGCCTGTCCGACGAGTATCATAAGAACCGTCAGCGCCGCCATCAGCATTGCAGTGCGAACCCTGTACATTTTACCTCCGATGACCTGCCGTCATTCCCGCGCAAACGGGAATCCGGCGACTTTTAAAAGCCGCTGGATACCTGCTTCCGCAGATATGACTAAATAACAAATTCCTGTTATTATTTTACCAGAAATGCGACCTTTTTCCATTAAAAATCGGTATCACGCTACTTCTTCAGACGCTCCTCCGCAAGCTTCGCCGCATCGGAATCCGGGAACTTTTTTACGACCTCGGCATATATTTTTTTTGCCTCCTCGGGCCGTTCCAGGGCGTCCAGGGTATATCCCTTTTTAACCATCGCATCCGGCACTTTCATGCTCTGTGGATAGTTTTTTATGACCTTGTCGAACTCCGGCAGGGCGTCTGAATACTTTTTCATGGAATAGAGCGATTCGCCTATCCAGAACTGCGCGTTCCCAGCGTATGCCGCGTCCGGGAAATCCTTCAGGTATTCCCTGAATTCGCCCACCGCGATGTCGTAGTTGCCGTTGGTATAGTCCAGGTACGCCTGGTGGTACATCTGGTTCGGGTCCGGAAGCGCCTCTGCGCCACCCTGCCCTGCGGCCCCGCTTGTCGCGCCCCCGAACACCTGCCCGGCGCCGCCGCTTGTCGCGCCTCCGAATGCCTGCCCTGCCGCTCCGCCCCTGCCTTGCGCCTGCGCCTGCTGTATTTCGCTGAACTTCTGCATTAGAAGGGCCTTCATCGCGTCCATCTTGGCGTTTACATCTGAAATCTCGTGCCTCAGTTCGTCTATCCGGCCCTGCGAAATACCGCTTTTCGAACCGGAGGAGAATATATGGCTTTCAATATCCGCCTGGTTCTTGATCACGGTGCCGAGCTGGTCGTTTATGGACTTCAGGCTGTCGTTTACCTGCGAGAACGACTTCATCATCCCCAGCAGTTCCTTGCTGCGCCTGTTCTCCGCCTTGAGGGAATAATTGATGTCGTCTATGCTGCCGCCAATCTCCCTCAGTTGCGCGTTGTTGGCGGCGGATTGCTGTTCCACCCTGTTGATGTCCGAGCTTGTGGCGCAGCCGTATGCGAAAACCATCAGGACAAGCGGCAGAAATATCAGAATTTTTTTCATCCGGGCCATACCCTCTTTTGCGCGGAAGGCGGGCCTGCGCGGCCCGCCTTTCCAAATTAATTGCCGTATATCCGGTTATCGGAAATAAAACCGCATCAGAATTTTACTGCACGACCAGGTGGTCGCGCCTGTTCTTTGCCCACGCAGCCTCATTGTGGCCGGTGTCGAAAGGCTTGCTCTTGCCGTAGCTGATGGTCTTGAGCCGGCTGGCCGGGACGCCCAGAGACAACAGGTATTTCTTTGCGGCATCCGCGCGCCTCTGGCCCAGAGCAAGGTTATACTCGACCGTGCCCCTTTCGTCGCAGTGGCCTTCAATCGTTACAACCCTGTCCGGATGCGCCTTCATCCATGCGGCGTCTTCCTGCAATACAGAGGCGTATTCCGGTTTTATCGCATAGCTGTCGAAATCGAAGAACACGTCTTTAAGCGCCTTCTCCGCCTTACCCTCTTCGATGGGCTGCGGCTGTTCCTTCGGGGCCGGGAGGCGCCTCGACCTTCGCCTGCTCCCGGGCCGGGGGAGCCGCTTTCTCCGGGGCGGCTGGCGCCTGCTCCATCGGCTTCTGGGTCTCCATGCCGCTCGTGGACTTGATCTCTTTTCTGGCGCAGCCGTAAACGCCTGCGAATATCAAAAACGATGCGGCAAGACCTGCAAGAATAACCCTGCTTATCCTCACCCTTCCACCTCCCTGCCATGCACGGTTTATCGGAATCCGCGACAATCCGGAATTGCCGTTAAGTATATCACAAATGCACAGGATTCAAATTATTTTTCGCTGCCCATCGCGGGCGACCATGCAGGCGTCTGGCAGTTTCCGGGAATGGGAAGCTTCATCACGTTATTACCGTGCGTGTCCATTATGTACAGCGAATTTTTCCTGCCGCGGGTTGACGAAAAGACGATATGCCTGCCGTCCGGCGACCAGGACGGATTTTCGTTGCTGCCGCTGTTCCAGGTGAGACGGACGACATCGCCCCCTGTCGGGTCCATTGTGAATATATTGAAGACGTTTCCCTCGCCCCCGACATAGGCTATCTTGTCACCCTTCGGCGACCATGCCGGGGACGCGTTGTAATTACCGTTGAACGTGAGTCGGCGCACGTTTCCGCCGTCCGAGTCCATGACGTAAACCTGCGGGTTGCCCTCGCGGTCGGAGTTGAAGACAATCTCTTTTCCGTTCGGCGACCAGGACGGGGAGGTGTTGATGCCTCGGGTGTGTGTTATTTCCTTAATTGCGCCGCCATCCCTGTTTATGGTATATATCTCGGCGTTCGCGCCGCTGTTCTTGCAGAGCGCAATCCTCTGCCCGTCCGGCGACCACGAAGCCGCGGTATTAAGCCCGGACGAGAACGACAGTATTCCCCTGCTCTTGCCGGAGGCGCTCACCCACCATAAATCAGGGTTCATCCTGCGGTAGGAGGTATAGGTGATATAGTTCCCGCCGTGAGACCACGCCGGAAGCAGGTCTACCCCCAGGTCCCTGGTCAGCTGAAATACGTCGTGACCGTCGTAGTCGGATGTATAAAGCTCGTCGTGGCCGGTCATGTCGGAGATAAAGGCTATTTTCGTCTGGCATACGCCCTTATCGCCCGTAAGCCGATAGATTATGGCGTCTGAGAGCTTATGGATGTTCTGCCGCATCACGCGCAGTGAATTCGGGTAGGTCTTGTCGAGCAGGACGGAGCCTGCCTTTGCGTCTATAAGCTTCGCGGATATGCTTATCTCCCGCCCGTCGGTGGAGTAGCTCCCGGCCACGATATTATTGACGTCGAGCGACGCCCACGCCTTGGGGTCGCCTTTTACCTCCTTCACCCTCGTGGCCGTGAAGAACCCGGAAAAGTTCAGGTCGTCCGCCAGTTCGTCCGCCATTGTCTTGTCCCGCCCCTGCGGGTCGATAAATCCGCCAACCTTGACAAAGTCCGGCACTATCACGCTTATCTTCGCCGCGCTCTGGGAAGTGGAGAGATTTATCTGCGGGATTGCATCGGCGCGCATCTGCGCCGGAACGAGAAAGACCGCAGAGAAAACAATTGACAGCGCGGTTACCAACACACGGTAAACCCGGTGGTTTCTTAAATTTCTCATTTTACTGTTTATTCGCTCCTTTTTTATCCCTGCTTCTTCGGTATGAAGGAATAACGCACTCCAAGGGCGTCGCCGAGACCCGCCGGGAGCGGCTGAAGCTTCCGCACCATCCTGACGGAAATAAGCGCCTCCTGGTCGTAGTAGCCGATTCCGGAAGACGACTCTATCTGCACCTGGGTAAGATTCCCCTCGCTGTCGATTACGAACGATATTACGGCAGGCCGCGCCGGAACATCCCAGGGCACCCTCTCCCTCCATGCCCTCTCGACGGCTCTTTGGATTATCTGGGCGTACCAGGCATATCTCGAATCGAAATTCCCCTCAAACGCCATCGGCCCGATTATCGCGTTAGGCTTTGCTGTCTTTCCCCCGCCGCCGACAGGCCCCTGCCCTGGCCCCTCCGGCGCCTGATGCTGCACCTTCGCCACTTCCGGCTTTTCCGGTTCGGGCTTTTT
>JAKAHE010000109.1 GCA_021815285.1 Nitrospirota bacterium | reverse complement strand
GCTCCACAGGCCACCGGGAGCGACGACGCGAGCATGGATGTGGAGCCGAACACGCCCTTTTCCAGGACTCCGGCGTGGAGAAAGGAGTCCCGGCCCCCGGAGAAGCCGGTCTTCTTCCCCATTATCTGGGCCATGAGGAGGTTCGGGTCAACGCCCTTCACGAGAAATGCGCCGAGGTCCCTGTGCAGGGGGAAGATGAAATCGTCGGGCCTTAACCTGTAGACCGCTCCGACGACCACCGCCTCCTGCCCCAGGCCGGAATAGACGCCGCCCGGTATCCTGCCCTGGTGGTGGAGTTTTGAGACCCTGTCCTCGAACTCCCGGACAAGGCGAAGGTAGTAGTATAATTCTAAATCTTGATCCATGTCTCAGGGGCCGACACATGGGCCAGCCCTTTTGTTAAATTACGAATCCCTTGTTCTTCTTAAGGTACGGCACGAGTCCGCCCGCGTCCAGGATGTCCGTCATTACCTTCGGCATCGGCGGGAAAGGAAGCTCTATGCCTTTGGTCATATTCCTGAGCGCCCCCGCCGCGAGGTCGAGCTCGAGCTCGTCGCCGTCGTCTATCCTGTCCGTATCCACCCTTACCGCCGGAAGGCCGATGTTTATGCAGTTCCGGAAGAATATGCGGGCGAAGGACTTCGCGGCGACACACGACGTTCCGGACATTTTTATAATCGTGGGGGCGTGCTCGCGCGAGGAACCGAGGCCGAAGTTTTTCCCGCCCACGACGAAATCGCCCGGCTTCACGCCCGTCCTGAACTCGTCCCTCGCGTCCTCAAGGACGTGCTTTGTCAGTTCCGGCAGGTTCGTCCGGAGGTGCGCGTACCGGCCTGCGGCGATTAAATCCGTGCTTATGTTGTCCCCGAACTTCCAGGCCCTGCCGCTCACAGATACCTCCTGGGGTCGGCAAGCTTCCCCTCTATCGCCGAGGCCGCGACCGTCGCCGGCGAGGCCAGGTAGACAAACGATTTCGGGTTCCCCATCCTGCCCTTGAAGTTCCGGTTTATGGACGCGACGCAGTTCTCGCCGTCGCCCAGGATTCCCTCGTGGCTTCCGGGACACGCCCCGCAGCCCGGCGAGTTTATAACGCCGCCCGCGTCGAGGAATACGTCCATCAGCCCGGAGGACATCATCTTCCTGTATACGCTCTTCGTGCCGGGCGTTATGACGAGACGTGTGCCGGGCGCGGTATGCCGCCCCTTGAGCACCCTCGCCGCCGCCTCGAAGTCCTCGAAATATCCGTTGGTCGTCGAGCCTAAGTATGCCTGGTGAACCGGGACGTCCCTGCAATCAGGGTGCGAGATTGGCCTCGTGTTGTCCACCATGTGCGGGAAGGACACCATCGGTTCAAGGCTCGCCGCGTCTATGTTTATTGCGCGCGCGTATCCTGCGCCCCTGTCCGCCTTTATCTCTTTGTAGTCTCCCTCGCGCCCGTTTTCCCGGAGCCACTCCCTCGTGTGCCCGTCGGACTCGAAAAGGCCGCATTTGGCGCCCGCCTCGACTGCCATGGACGAAATGGTCGTCCTTCCGGGAACGGATAGGTTTTCTATTGTGTCTCCGAAGAATTCGAGCGACTGATAAGTAGCGCCGTCCGAGCCGATGGAACCGATGAGATAGAGGATTATGTCCTTGGAATACACGCCCGGTTTAAGCCTGCCCGTCACCTCCACGCGTATCGCCTCCGGGACCAGCATCCATGTCTCGCCGGTTGCGATTGCCACGCCTATGTCCGTCGAGCCCATGCCGGTTGCGAACGCTCCGAGCGCGCCGCCCTGGCAGGTATGGGAATCCGCGCCGAGCATAAGCATCCCCGGGGACGTTATTCTCTCGCCGAGGACGAGGTGGCTTACACCCTCGCCTATGTCGTGGATGAGACAGCCGGAGCTTTTCGCGTACTCGCGGAGCTTCACGTGTCCCGTCGAGACCTCCTTGAACGAGGACGGCGAGGCGTGGTCTATAAAAACCGCGGTATGGGACGGAACCTTTGAAAGCCCCATCCCGAGCTCCGCAATCTTGTCCACGGTGAGGGGGCCGGTCCAGTCCTGCACGTAGGCGAAATCCACCTTCACGACCGTCAGCTCGCCCGCATGCACCTCCCGCCCCGCATGCATGGAGATGAGTTTTTCGGCAAGCGTGAGCGGCATCGGCTTTAAGCGGCCTTCCTGAGGGCCTCTTCCAGCTTCAGCGCCGTCTGGAGTCTCTTCTCCACAACGTTCCAGTCTATGTTCTGAAAGAACGCGTCGAGATATGCCGCCCTTTTCGTGCCGTAGTCGAGAAAATAGGCGTGCTCGTAGACGTCGAGGACGAGGAGCGGCACGCAGTTCCACACGGCGCCTATGTCGTGGAAGTCCATGGAGTAGTTGTGGAGCTTGTTGTCGTTCATGCTCCAGCACATGACGACCCAGCCCCTCGCCCCCATGCCGGAGGCCTTCATGTCCGCCTTCCACCTGTCGAAAGAGCCCCACTCCTCTTTTATCAGCTCGGCCAGCTTGCCGCCCGGCGCACCGCCCCCGCCGCCCAGGTTCCCGAAATACGCCTCGTGCAGAAAAGCCCCGTTCGCGGCGTATATCTCCTCTTTCTTCATCTCGCGGATAGTGGCATAGGTGGCGTTTGCGCCTTCCGTCGGCGCCTTTTTAATCTCTTCCTCGAGGAAGTTCAGCTTGTCAACGTAGCCCTTGTAGAGAACGTCCCTGTGCTCCTGTATCTGCCTGTCGGATATGCCGTTTAGTTTCCCTTCCAGTTTGTATTCCTTTACCTTGTGCATGATTTCCTCCATTGATTTGTGGACTCCGTGGAACTCGGAAAAGATTAAAAAAGTATACCAGAGATTCGCGGCATGTCAATTTTTAACAGCGATTTTGATAATTTGCCCGGCCCTTGCGCGCATGGAACAATTCTGGTATAAATAAATTATCTTTCACATAAGGAATAGAGTAAAAAAATGATTCCAAAACGCGCCCTGAAGGTGTTGATGGTCGAAGGCTCCGAAAACGACGCCGCGCTCATGGCGGATACGCTCCTGAGGGGCGGATACGAAGTCCATTCGGAGCGGGTCTCTACGCCGGAAGAAATGGCCGCGGCAATAGGCAACGGCCACGGAAGCGGCTGGGACGTCGTGCTCTCGAACTACGAAATGCCGCAGTTGATCGGCAAGGCCGCCCTGAAGCTCATAAGGGAGAAAAGGCTCGATATCCCGCTCATAGCGGTTTCCGGGGATGGAAGTGAGGACATGGCCGTCGAGGCCATAAGGGCCGGGGCCTGGGATTACGTGATGAAGGACAGGCTCTCGAGGCTCGTGCCGTCGGTGGAGAGGGCCGTTTCGGAACGTTACATGAGGCTGGAGCGGGACAGGGCCGAGGGCGCGCTGAAGGCGGAGCTGGAGGTGTCGAACGCCCTGCTCAAGATGGCCGAGATAACCTCTTCGTCGGTCAACTGGGGCGAGACGGCTGAAAAGGTCGTCCGCGTCCTGAAAGGCATAATACGCTTCGACGGGGCCATGGTAATACTGACGGACCCGGACGGGCGGCTTTCGCCCTGCGCCGCCGTTTCCTGCAATGACGGCGTCGTTTCGGCATTGATGGAAATGAGGCCGAGACTTGCGGACGTGCGCGCGCTTGAACAGGTGATGCTGACAAAGAAGCTCTTGAGGCTCGGCGGAGACGAGCTGGCCGGGATGGTGCCGGATTTCATCGTCTCGAACCTGAGGCTTAAGGAAATCATAATCGCGCCGATAACCGCCAGGGAGCGCGTCGTCGGCTTCCTGATAATAAATTTCCAGGATGCGGACGGCGACTCCCGCATCCCGGCGCTGATAAAGGGAATCGCGGCCCAGTTGGGGAGCGCCTTCGAGAACGCGAGCCTCTACGAGGAGACGCAGAAAAAGAAACTCGAGCTGGCAAGGGGCATGGAGGCGCTTCGGGTCCTGCACGAGATAGACAGGATGATACTCTCCACCCTCGACAGAGACGACATGCTCTCCAAGGTATCGCTCCAGATAAAAAGGCTCATACCCGCGGACGCGGGATGCATACTGCTCTTAAACGGCGAGGAAAAGACGCTTTCCGTGAGCTGCTGCTGGGGCGCGGAGCTCGAAAAGGGAGAGCAGTTCCTGCTCGACGGCTCACCCGGCGCGGATACGTTCCTCTCCGGCAAGCCGGCGGTTCGGGCGGACGTCCTGGAAGAGAAGAAGGCGTGCAGGCGCGACGGCGTGTTCAGGGACGCCGCCATACGCTCGGAGATAATCGTGCCCATAATGAGCAAGGGGGCGGCCCTCGGACTTATCAGGCTCGGGAGCCGCAGGGTGGCCGGTTTTACCTTCGAGGATACGGCGATGGCCGAGAAGCTGGCCTACCAGATAGGCATAGCTCTGGAGAACACGCGGCTGATAGCGGACCTGGAAGACATCCTGCTGAGCACCGTCCAGGCGCTCTCCTCGGCTATAGACGCCAAGAGCCACTGGACGCGCGGACACTCCGCCCGCGTTACGGGCTATGCCCTGAAGATAGGAAAAGAGCTCGGGCTTACGGAAGACGAAACGGAGAGGCTGCGCCTTACGGGGCTTCTGCACGACATAGGAAAGATAGGGATATCCGACGAACTGCTCGACAAGCCGGGCGCGCTTACGGACGAGGAGTACGGAAAAATAAAGGGCCACTGCGACCGAGGCGCGGAGATAATTGCGCCGATAAAGCAGTTCAGGGACATAATCCCCGGCATCCGCCACCACCACGAGCGGTGGGACGGCAGGGGCTATCCGCTCTGCCTGAAGGGCGAGGAAATACCCCTCGCGGCAAGGATAATATCCGTGGCGGACTTCTTCGACTCCTTCACGGCGGACCGCCCCTACCGGAAGGCCCAGGACAGAAGCCTTGCGATAGCGGAGCTCAAAAGGTGCTCCGGGACGCAGTTCGACCCTATTGTGGTAAACGCGTTCCTGGAGGTACTGGAATGGCCGGACTAAGAGCTCTTCTCCTCGATTTCCGTTATCTTCACGCCTTCCCTGAAAAGGAACGACTTCATCTGCTTTGCGAAGGCCGGATCGCTTCGGCGCACCCACTCCATGAGCATCGAGGCGTGCTCTTTCTCTTCGTCGCGGTTATGCGCGAGTATCGCCTTCAGCTCTTCGTCAGAGGTCGCGTCTATCCTCTGCTGATACCAGTCCACCGCCTCCAGTTCCTCCACTATCGACTGAAGCGCCCTGTGAAGCTCTCTTGTCCTGCCGCTCAGCCTGTCCTCGTTTTCAGTGGATGCGTATGCCATAAGATAATTCCTCCTTTTTTATCATTTAAACATCTATAAGGAATATGTCTATCATAAATTCCCGTTACATGGAAGATTTTTTGGCGTTGAACGACGGTTTTTTTCGTGGTAGACTTATGGCATGGTTAATTGTCCTGAACTCATTATAACGCCTTGCAGGCTCTGCGGCGCGCATGTCATGTCCTTTCTCTGCTACGACGAAAGGGGCCACGCCATCATCACCTGCCCGACGTGCGGATCCACGCTCTACGACAAGCCCTACGACGAGATCTCCGAGAAGTTCATAAAGAACCAGAGGAGCTACTACGCGCTCGCGGGGGAGATAATGCCGGAATTCAGGGAGATGAGCCGCCCCGGGGACAGGGTGCTGATAGAAAAAAAGGAGAGCGACGGCTGATGAAGAAACCGGGTATTGCCTCAAGAGGGATGTTTTTTGTTTTTTTCATACTTCTGATGTTTCCCGCCGGCGCGCTCGCGCACAAGCTCCCGGCGGACTTCCGGGGCTTCGCGGACTCCGCCTCCTGCGCCCCCTGCCACAAGACCATATACGACGAGTGGAGCAGGTCGATGCACTCGATGTCCGACAGAAAGTCCGACACTGCCCATAACGCCGTCTTCCTGGCCTTTTCGCAGTTCATGGCGAAATCAGGCAAGAAGGCCCCCTATTTCTGCGGCAGCTGCCACGCCCCCGCCGAAGGCAGGCTGACCGCGGGCGCGAAGACGGTCTATTCCTACCTCCCCGACATACCCTGCGCGTTCTGCCACAGCGTCGAGGGCGTGTCCGAAGGCAAGGCGTTCAATACATACTCGCTCTCCGCGGCCATGACGTCCGCCGGTGCCGTGTCCGGGACCTCCGCGCCTCACCCCGTAAGCAAGTGGTCGTTCGAGTCGCCCTCCGGGATGTGCCTCGGCTGCCACGGCAAGATGAAAAACGGCAAGGGCACCGTCATATGCAGCATGGACATGGAGGGGCATTCCGACTGCGTAAGGTGCCACATGGAGGAAAAAGCCGGGCCGCCCGCCGCAGGCTCAGGCAAAACCTCCCACTTCTCGCACCTCTTCCCCGGCGGACACGACAAAGACATGCTGAAAAAGGGAGTATCGCTCTCCCTTGAAGCAAGCAACGGGAAGCTCCTTGTAAATATAAAAAATAAAGCCCCGCACTTCTTCCCCTCCACAAGCCCCATGCGCGCTGCGTTTGTAAAGGTGGAGATATTCGACAAAACGGGGAAAGCCTTCCCTGAGAAATCCGGCGGGATGACCACGTTCATGCGCGTGTTCACCGCGGGCGGCAAGAAGGGAGCGCCGCCCTGGATGGCCGAAAAGGCCGTCGATTCGAGGATAAAGGCCGGAGAGACGCGGACCCTGACATACGACATCCCGGTCGGCGCAGTTCGCGCAAGCGCCGCAATCTACTACCGGTTGTTTACCCCGCCCGCCGCCGCGAAATTCGGCATACCGGCAAAGGACGCGGCGCCGGTAAAGGTGGCGGAAAAGGCGATAGACCTGGATTCCCGATAGAGACATTCGGGAATGACGGACAAAGTCGCTGGGCCCCCGTTCAAAGGCGTCCGGGGGTGACGGACGTGAACACCCCCGCCTGTCATTCCGAGCGCAGCCGGAGAATCCAGGTTCTGTCTGTCATTGCGAGATTACAGTATCCTTTTTTTCTAGCCATCTACATAGGCAGCCGGAGAATCCAGGTTCTGTCTGTCATTGCGAGGAGCTGAAAGCGACGCGGCAATCCCGGCCTTTAAAATCTGAGATTGCTTCACTTCGTTCGCAATGACAAGCAAAATTCCTGGATTCCCGATAGAGACATTCGGGAATGACGGATGTTGTTCCATTCCGCGCCGCCCGATTGGCGATATTCGTTCTCAGTAGATTCTATCGTTAATCGCTGTAACTCGTTATTTATCCTGAATTATAATTAAAAAATCACGGATTTTACGCCGGTATCGAAAATACGGCGAAAAACGCCCCAAAACAG
>JAKAHE010000108.1 GCA_021815285.1 Nitrospirota bacterium | reverse complement strand
AAGACCGGGGCGGAGGATTGGAAGAAGCTGATAAAGAAATAATACCTTGGCCCCCTACCGTCGAGGGAGGGGATAAGAGCTTTCATGGAGGAATCGTTACACATGGATCACTGGTGGCAGAAGGACATCTCCGGGTGCGGCCTGTCCGGGATTATAAACTGGGACGGAAAGCGCATCTCCGGCGATGTTATAAGGAAGTCCGTCGCGCTGATGCACGACCGCGGCAACGGCCAGGGCGGCGGGTTCGCGGCATACGGCATATATCCTGAGCACAAGGACCACTACGCCCTGCACATAATGTTCACGGAGGAGCCGGGCAAGCCCACGAGGGACTTCGACGAAGCCATGAAGGAGACCGAGGCATACCTGGATAAAGCCCTCGCCGTGGACCTGGCCGAGGACATACCCGTGAAGGTAACGGAGAAGATTCCGTCCCATCCGCTCCTCCGGCGCTATTTCGTCAAGGTGAAGCAGGGAAGCCTCAAGGGCACGCACATGACCGAGGACGACTACATCGTCGGCGCGGTCATGCACATAAACGACAAGATTGACAACGCCTTCGTATTCTCTTCCGGCAGGAACATGGGCGCATTCAAGGGCGTCGGTTTTCCGGAGGACATAGCGGACTTCTTCATGATTGAGAACTACGAAGGCCACACCTGGACGGCGCACAACCGCTTCCCTACGAACACGCAGGGCTGGTGGGGCGGCGCGCATCCCTTCACGCTTCTGGACTGGTCGATTGTCCATAACGGCGAAATATCGTCGTACGGCATCAACAAAAGATACCTCGAGATGTTCGGATACAAGCTCGCGCTCCTCACGGACACGGAGGTCGTAACATACATGTTCGACCTGCTGGTTCGGCGGCAGGGCCTGCCGATTTCCGTAGCGTGCATGGCCGTGGCCGCGCCGTTCTGGAAGGACATAGACAGGATGGAGGAACCGGAGCGCGAGGCCTGCGAGGCGATAAGGATGGTATACGGCCCGGCCCTTTTAAACGGCCCGTTTGCGATACTCTTCGGGCACGGCAAAGGGCTTATCGGCATGAACGACAGGATTAAGCTCAGGCCGTTTGTCGCGGCGACGAAGGGCAAGACCGTATACATGGCGAGCGAGGAATCCGCGATACGCGAGATATGCCCCGACCCGAAGGAAGTCTGGGCCCCAAGGGCCGGACAACCGGTGGCGGTTGAGATGGGAAAGGGAATCATATGAACAGGACAATGCCCCCGGAGTTCCGGGTTAAGATCGACCAGGAAAAGTGCAGGAAGTGCAAACGCTGTCTCATGAGTTGCAGCTTCGGCGTGTACAGTTTCGCGGACAGGGTAATCCCCGACAGCGACAAGTGCGTCGCCTGCAACCGCTGCGTGGTGATGTGCCCGGAAGACGCCATCACCATCCACGAGAACCCGAACGTCTACAGGGACCACCCCAACTGGCCGCTTTCGATAAGGAAGAACGTCTGGAAGCAGGCGGAGACGGGCGGAGTCCTTTTGACCGGCATGGGCAACGACCAGCCATACCCGATTATCTTCGACCACCTTGTCGTTGACGCCTGCCAGGTTACGAACCCCTCGATAGACCCGCTCCGGGAGCCGATGGAGCTTCGCACCTTCCTTGGCCGAAAGCCGGACAAGCTCGAAATGGAGATGACCGGCGGAAAGCCGAGGCTCAAGGAGAAGCTCCCGCAGAACATAAAGCTTGAGATACCCGTAATATTCGCGCCGATGTCATTTGGCGCAATCTCGCTGAACGCTCACAAGTCTCTGGCTATGGCCGCGAAGGAGTCCGGCACCGTCTACGGCACGGGCGAGGGCGGGCTTCACGAGGAGCTTTACGACTACGGCCCCTGGACTATCGTCCAGTGCGCATCCGGGCGTTTCGGCGTCCACAGCGAGTATCTGAACGCGGGAGTCGCCGTCGAGATAAAGATAGGCCAGGGCGCAAAGCCCGGCATCGGCGGACACCTCCCCGGCGAGAAGATTGGCGCGGAGATCTCCCGCACGAGGATGATACCAGTCGGCACGGACGCCCTCTCGCCCGCGCCGCACCACGACATATATTCAATCGAAGACCTGCGCCAGTTGATATACGCAATCAAGGAGGCTACAGGTTACAAGCCCGTATCCGTTAAGATCGCCTGCGTCCATAACGTCGCCGCAATCGCCACCGGCATAGTCCGGGCGGGCGCGGACATAGTCTACCTTGACGGCTTCAAGGGCGGCACGGGCGCGGCCCCGACGCAGATACGGGACCACGTCGGCATACCAATCGAGCTTGCGCTCGCGGCTGTTGACGACAGGCTCCGGCAGGAGGGAATCAGGAACCAGGCGTCCATCGTCGCGGCGGGCGGGATTCGTTCCTCTGCGGACGCCGTGAAGGCCATTGCGCTCGGCGCGGACGCCTGCGCGATAGGCACGGCGGCGCTTCTTGCGCTGGGCTGCTCGCTCTGCCAGAAGTGCTACACGGGCAACTGCGCCTGGGGCATCTGCACGCAGAAGCCGGAGTTGACGCGCCGGCTCGACCCTGAATGGGGCGCGATGCGGCTGAATAATTTGCTCCGCGCGTGGGGCCACGAGATAAAGGAGTTCCTGGGCGCGCTCGGAGTAAACTCCGTCGAGAGCCTGCGCGGGAGCCGCGAGAGGCTCCGGGGCGTGGGCCTGGACGCCCAGACGTTGGACATACTTGGCGTGAAGCCTGCGGGGAGATAAAATAAGCACCCTGGGGTGAACCGATGTAGCTGCCCCATTCATGGGGCGGTTTTAAAGGCGCCCGATAAATCGGGCAGCTACAAGAGCGATTATTTGGAGCGGTTAAAAATGACCATCAATGCAAAAGGTGTCTACTACAGGGACTTGAACGAGCAGGTGCGCGAGGCGGTAAAAAACGGCGCAGCCGAGGTTACGCTGGATAACGTCAACGGCCAGCGCTACATAGCCGACGGCCTTCGCGGAAAGGCCACGATAACCATAAACGGCACTCCGGGCAACGACCTCGCCGCATTCATGGACGGCCCGACGCTCGTTGTAAACGGCAACGCGCAGGACGGCGTCGCCAACACGATGAACGACGGCAAGATAATAATCAACGGCAACGCGGGAGACGTCCTGGGATACGGGATGCGCGGCGGAAAGCTCTATATCAAGGGAGACGTCGGCTACAGGGTCGGCATCCACATGAAGGGCTTCAAGTCCCAGATACCCGTCATAATCGCGGGCGGCGCCGCCGGAGACTTCTTCGGAGAATACATGGCGGGCGGCCTTCTCGTCCTCCTGGGCATCGGCAGGAAGAAGGGCGAGCCTATCGCGGGGAGCTACCTGGGAACCGGGATGCACGGCGGCGTCATGTATGTCCGGGGCGAGGTGGACCCGCGGGACTGCGGCGCGGAAGTGGGCATCCTCGAACCGAACGAAGAGGAGATGGCAGAGCTTTCCTCGTACCTGAAGGAATACTGCAAGGACACCGGCCACGACTACGACAGAATAATGAAGGAAAAGTTCATCAAGATATACCCGAAGTCCTCCCGCCCCTACGGCAGGCTCTACGCATATTAAGACTGTTAGACGCACGGGCGCAGAGGTTCACTTGCGCCCGTCAGCCGCCGATGAATCCGCTTTTCACTACTCTTCCCGCTGCTCGTTCGTGAACTACCGATGCCGTATGCTTATATTGCGAGGCGAACCCGAAGAGTAAACATCATCGGTAGGAAAAATTTATTGTCCGGAGTGATTACGGATTATTTCTTTAGCATACTGATTATTAAGGTAAAAAATTTAAAAAAACGAGTTTTTCCGCCGGTATCGAAAACAGCGCGAAAAATGCCACAAAACGGGCCGTTTCACGCAGAAAACCGGGCGCGGGGAAGGCGTGTCGTTCTGACGCTGAAACAGGGATATTCCCTTATTTAACATATGGTTGCATATCATATAAATATTTATCGATTAATCGAATCCCGTTTTGCAAGTATTTGAGAAATAAGGACAAATTTTGTGATATATTTGGAAATATGGACAAGGACATAAAAAAAGCCCGCGACAAGGCCGTCGATGCCCTGGCTGCGGCAATCGGCTTCTGGGGGATAGATCCGCTTGAGGCGCGCATCTGGGGATTTCTCTTCCTCTCTCAGGCGCCCCTCTGCCTCTCCGGCCTGACCGAGGCCCTGAACGCCGACGCACAGGCGGTGGAAGGCAAGCTTAAGTTATTGAAAAGACTGGGCGCTGTGAAGGAAGCCGCACCGGGTCCGGGGCGGGAAATGTGCTTCGAGGCGGAAGCGGATTTCTTCCGGATACTTCAGACCGTCCTCAAAGAACGCCGCGAAAAGGAGATGGGAGCGGCCTTGCAGGAGATTTGCGACCAGCGGGCGTACGTGGAATACCGCTACGAGGAGGAAAACGACCCGGAACTCAAGTTCATGGCCGCCCGACTGGAGAAACTCGAAGGATTCATAAACCTTATAGACCGCGCGATGTTCGGACTCAAGACGATAGCCGGGATACGCGGCATGTTCCGGCGGTAGAAATGAAATTCCCTTGACAGGACAAAGAGATACAAATATACTCAGGTCTTGTGAAGGGAGGGTTTCAGGTGAAGTATGTAAACGAGCTTTCGGATGGCGAGAAGCTGGAGTCCGTATTCGCCGCGACGGAAAAGCAACTTAAGAAAACAAGGGCCGGGAAGCCGTATCTATCCCTTCGGCTGGCTGACAAGACCGGGAGCGTAGAGTCCGTCGCGTGGGACAATGCCGAAGGTCTGGCGCTTAAGTTCGAGAAGGGCGATATTGTCGCCGTCCGGGCCGAGGTCGGCTCATATAATGGAAATATCCAGCTGACAGTCAAGGACATAAAAAAGGTCCAGGCGCCCGATGATTACCTGTCCCGGATACTGCCCACGACGGACAGGGATGTCGAGGCCATGTTCTCGGAGCTCAAGGCGGCGGCGCAGGGTGTCGGGACAGCCTGACTTCGGGAGCTTTTGCAGAGTTTTTTTGATGATTCCGCATTCATGGATGCGTTCGGAAAATCACCCGCGGCAAAGGGGATGCACCATGTCTTCGCGGGCGGGCTGCTCCAGCACACCCTGAAGGTGATGCGGCTCGTCAGGCTGATATTCGAGGAATACAATGCCTCCGACCCACTGGTCGCCTCGATGATCGACAAAGACCTCCTTGTCGCCGGGGCCTTCCTGCACGACATAGGCAAGATAGAGGAACTCTCTCCCGGCGCGGGGTTCGATTACACCTTCCGGGGCAGGCTCCTGGGGCACGTGGCGCTTGGGCTTATGGCCTTGAAGCAGAGGCTGGAGAAAATAGAAAACATCGACCGGGAGAAGGCGGATCTGCTGATGCACATGGTCATATCTCACCACGGCGAGTACGAATACGGTTCGCCCAAGATGCCGATGTGCATGGAGGCGATGATACTGCACTACGCGGACAACCTCGACGCCAAGCTCCAGGGGCTGGCCGAGTTCGCGGACAAGGACGTGCAGGAAGGAAAGTTCACAGCCTGGCACAGGCTCTACGAGCGGCAGTTCTATAAAGGCGGCGACACGGGTCAGTAAAAAGCGGCGGAAACCTATGAACCTGCCGAACATAATTACGTTGTTTAGAATCGCCCTTGTCCCGGTTTTCCTCGTTTTTCTTATACAAAGCAGATATGGCCTTGCCGTCGGCGTTTTCGCAGTCGCGGGCCTTACTGACGCAATCGACGGCGCCATTGCCCGGCTAATGAACAAAAAGACCGCCCTGGGCGCGCTGCTCGACCCGCTCGCGGACAAGTTCCTGGTACTTACGGCGTTCATCGCTCTGGCGCTTATGGACAGGCTCCCGCTCTGGCTTGCGGGTATGGTAATAGTGAGGGATGCGGCGATAATATCCGGATGTCTTTATTTTTACAGGCTCGACTTCGGCGATGCTTTGCGGCCCACACAGCTCGGCAAGCTGACCACATTCGTGCTTATATTGCTTCTTATGACCGCCCTTGCCGGGCTATACATGGGACGGCGGTTCGCGCTGACGGAATATCTTTCATGGCTTGCAGCCGCGCTTCTGGCCGCATCGGGATTGCAATACATTATCCGGGGATTCGGGATTATACATGGTAAAAAGAATAATCTGGCAGGCTGACCTCGCCGTCTTTATCCTGCTTGTCGTTTTTTTCATGCTTGCATGGGCGCTTGGGGCCGCTATAACCCCTTTTGTCCTGGCGCTTCTGTCCGCCTACATACTGAACCCGGCGGTCTGTTTCCTCGAAAGGCGCGGCGTGCCGAGAGCCGCCGGCGCGGCCATTTTTTCGTTTTTATTTTTTATCGCCCTTGCCGGGGTCGTGTTCGGGGCGATATATGTCCTTATGCTGGAGATACCACAGCTCGTAAACAATATTCCGGTGTATATCGACACGTTCAGAAACGAGTATTTCCCGTATATCAGCCGCGCGCTCGGCCTCGGGCCCGGGTATGATTTCAATACGCTTGTCGGGAAGCTCAGGCAGGAGGTCTCGAATCTCTCCCCGGAGTCCTTCGGCTCGGCTTTCGGGCACGTCCTGCATATTGTCGCCGGGACGCTTAATCTCTTTCTCCTTGTCCTGACGCTTTTCCTCATACCGATATTCATGATATACCTGCTTCTGTCCTGGAACGAGATGAAGCAGGACGCTCTGAAGCTGATGCCGGAGGGATACCGCGAATATATCGTCGGGAAGCTTGAGGAGGTGGAGGCGGTTCTCAGGGACTTCGCCAAGGGACAGCTCCTTGTCGCGTTTATAATGGGCGCAATGTATTCCGTGGGATTTTATTTCGCGGGCGTGGATATGCCGGTGCTCGTAGGCATGGGCGGCGGAATGCTCAACCTCGTGCCGTATCTCGGCACGACGCTCGCCGGCCTCGTCGCAATCGTCCTTGTGCTGCTAAAATATCACGACGTGGCGCATCCGTTGATTGTCGTCGGCATAATAGCCTTTGTCCAGGCGATGGAAGGCTATATCATCACCCCGAAAATAATAGGGCGCAGGCTGGGGCTTCATCCCCTGATAATCATACTCTCGCTTATGGCGCTGGGGAAATTGTTCGGCTTTGTGGGCATACTCCTGGCCGTGCCGATAGCCGCGGTCGTAAAGGTCTTTCTGGCGGGTTTTGTTGCGAGCTACAGGGAGTCCGAGTTCTATACTGACAAACCGCCCTCGCCCCCTGCCCCTCTCCCATAGGGCGAGGGGTTAAGGAGAAACTTTATTCTAAAATGAAAGGTCTTAAAATCA
>JAKAHE010000107.1 GCA_021815285.1 Nitrospirota bacterium | reverse complement strand
ATAGAACTTCCCGATATTCACCCTTGACGGAACGAGGTAGTCCCGCGCGCCTTCCGGCGTGCTTTTGGTAAGCATCGGGGTTTCGACTTCTATGAACGCCTCTCTATCCAGGAAGCTTCGGACTATCGAGCATATCCTGTGCCGCGCCATGAGGGATTTCAGAAGCGGCCTCCTCCGGAGGTCGAGATACCGATACTTCAGCCTCAGAGCCTCTGAGGCATCAGTGTCGTCCGTCAGCGGGAACGGGGGCGTTTTGGACGTATTTAATATCTCTATTCCATTTATATATACTTCAATCTCCCCTGTCGGGAGATCGGGGTTCGCAGTCCCTTCCGGCCTCAGGAACACCTTGCCATTCACGGCAACGACATATTCAGAGCGCACTTTGTCGGCAATGGAAAGGGCATCCTGATTGGTGTCCGCGCTGAAGGCAATCTGGGTAATCCCTGCCCTGTCGCGCAGGTCTATGAATATAAGCCCACCATGGTCGCGCCGGGTATCCACCCATCCGGCGAGGACGACTTCCTTCCCGGCGTCCGCCGCACGCAGGCTCCCGCAGTCGTGAGTTCGTTTCAGGTTCAATCCGATTTCTCCTAATGTAGCTGCCCCATTTATGGGGCGTTTTTAACTTCGCCCGATAAATCGGGCAGCTACTTGAATAACGGCAACCAAAATCATACCGTCGCCATCCGCTTCTCAGGCTCTTTCCCTGCGGCCCGGAAGAGCGCCCGCACCTCGGATGGCGTAATCTCCCGGTATCCTCCGGGCGGAAGCACGCCGAGGCTCACCGGGCCGATTTTTGTTCTCTTCAGCTTCATTACCGGGTGCCCAAGCGCCTCGCACATCCGCCGCACCTGGCGGTTCCTGCCCTCGTGTATGGTAATTTCTATCCAGGAATTGGATTCCACGAGCTTCATTTTCCGGACTTTGGCCGGAGCCGTCATGCCGTCCGAAAGACGGATACCGCCAGCGAGACGTTTAAGCGCCGCATCGTCCATAACGCCCTTGACTTTTACCTCGTAAGTCTTCTGCACCTCTTTTGACGGGTGCATCATGGCGTTGGCGAAATCGCCGTCGTTGGTCAATAGCAGCAACCCCTCGCTGTCGTAATCCAACCTGCCCACGGGATAGACGCGCGCGCCGCCGGTCGCCCGGCTGTTTTTGCCGAGAAGCTCCATGACGGTCTTCCGGCCTTGCGGGTCTTTCGTGGTCGTAACATAGCCCCTGGGCTTGTTCAAGAGAAGGTAGATTTTTTTGTCGGGTTCCCGGCCAACGACACGGGTTCCGACCTTTATGACGTCATTTTCCGGGTCCGCCTTCTGGCCGAGCTCGTTCACGACGTGCCCGTTCACGCGCACCTTCCCTTCGAGGATAAGCTCTTCGGCCTCCCTGCGGGAGCAGATTCCGGCGGCGGACAATATTTTCTGGATACGCTCTAAAGGCATAGATTATTTATCCAGCGCATCAGGCTCATTTTCTGTTGACTCCCTCGGGAATTTCTAAGCTTGCACACTATGCGGCAAAAAACTCGCTTCGCTCAGACAGGTTTGCCGCATAACCGCTTTGCTTCGCCAAGAAATTCCATCTCGGTCGTCAAACGTTCATTCGCCCGATGTGCTTTTTACTCCATCCTGTAATTCGGCGCTTCCTTAGTTATTACGACGTCGTGCACGTGCGATTCCCGCAGGCCCGCGCCGGAGATCTTTACAAACTTCGCCTTAGCCCGAAGCTCCGGGATTGTCGTGCAGCCGGTATACCCCATGCCGGCTCTGAGGCCGCCGACAAGCTGGAATATGTAGTCCGCAAGCGTGCCCTTGTACGGCACCCTGCCCTCGATGCCTTCCGGGACAAGCTTGGACGTTACGCTCTCGTGCTCCTGGAAATACCTGTCCTTGCTGCCGGACTCCATCGCGCCGATGGAGCCCATGCCGCGGTATACCTTGTAGCTTCTGCCCTGGTAGATGATGGTCTCGCCAGGGGATTCCTCCGTGCCCGCGAAAAGCCCGCCTACCATAACCGCGGACGCTCCGGCGGCAATGGCCTTGGTTATGTCGCCGGAGAACTTTATGCCGCCGTCCGCTATCACCGGAACACCGAATTTGTCCGCGACCTTCGAGCAGTCCGCCACGGCGGTTATCTGCGGGACGCCTGCGCCCGCTACAATCCTCGTAGTGCATATCGACCCCGGGCCGATACCTATTTTTATGCCGTCCGCCCCGGCTTCTATCAGGTCCTTCGCCGCCTCGCCCGTGGCGATATTTCCGGCAATAAGCTGTATTCCTGGGAACTTCTTCTTTATCTTCTTCACGGTGTCCATCACGCCCCTGGAGTGTCCGTGCGCGGTATCCACGACCAGCACGTCCGCGCCCGATTTCACGAGCGCCTGCGCCCTGTCCATGCCGTCGTGCCCGACGCCGACCGCCGCGCCGACCCGAAGCCTGCCCAGGCTGTCCTTGCATGCGTTGGGATATTTTATGCGCTTCTCTATGTCCTTTATTGTTATAAGACCCTTCAGGTTATAATTGTCGTCGATTACCAGCAGCTTCTCTATCCTGTGCTCGTGCAGGAGCTTTATGGCGTCTTCGAGCGTCGTGCCGACGGGCGCGGTAACGAGGTTCTTTTTCGTCATCACCTCCGAGACCTTTATGTTCATCCTGGTCTCGAAACGCAGGTCCCGGTTTGTAAGGATTCCAAGGAGCCTGCCCTTTTTAGTGACCGGGACGCCGGAGATGCGGTAGCGTCTCATAAGCTCCAGCGCCTCGCGTATCTTGCTGTCCGGACCGATGGTTATCGGGTCTACAATCATGCCGGACTCGGAGCGTTTTACCTTGTCCACCTCCATGGCCTGCTTTTCTATGGGCATGGCCTTATGGATTATCCCTATCCCGCCTTCCTGCGCGATTGCAATGGCGAGCCGCGCCTCGGTAACGGTATCCATCGCGGCGGATACTATCGGTATATTGATGTCGATTTCCCTTGTCAGGCGGGTTTTCGTATCGACGTCCTTCGGCAAAATTTCCGACTTCCCGGGCAGCAGCAGCACGTCGTCAAAGGTAAGGCCTTCCTTCACGCTTTCATCGAGCATAAACGACTCCTTTAAAAGAATTACGGTTCTTTTTTATGGAATCTGTAAATTTAACACAAAAAACATGCGCGTGCAATAAAAAAGCCCGTTTTTTATTGACTTCCAACCCTGCTCAAGATATATTTCCCCATTCACTGATTCATAAATTAAGGAGAGAAAATCATGGCGTATCGCGTTACTTTCATACCCGGCGACGGCACCGGACCTGAAATCGCCGAGGCGACGAGGAGAGTCCTCGAAGCCACGGGCGTAAAGTTCGACTGGGACGTGCAGGATGCGGGCATCGACGTATTCGAAAAAGAAGGGACGCCTCTTCCCGACAGGGTCGTCGAGTCTCTGATAAAGAACAAGGTCGGCATAAAGGGCCCGGTTACAACCCCCGTCGGAACGGGTTTTCGTAGCGTTAATGTGACGCTCAGGCAGAAGCTTGACCTGTACTGCTGCCTCCGGCCATGCAGGACATACGAGGGCGTTCGCTCCCGCTATGACAACATCGACCTCGTCGTCGTCCGGGAAAATACCGAAGACCTCTACGCCGGCATCGAATACGAGAAAGGCTCGGATGGCGCAAAGGCGATAATCGACACCGTAAAGGCGCACGGCGGGCGCGAAATAAGGCCGGATTCCGGCATCAGCATAAAGCCCATATCCGTCGCGGGGACGGAGAGGATTGTAAGATTCGCCTTCGATTACGCCCGGAAGAGCGGCAGAAAAAAGGTAACATCTGTCCACAAGGCGAACATAATGAAGTTCTCCGACGGCCTTTGGCTGGAGGTCTCGCGCGAAGTGGCAAAGGACTTTCCGGACATAGAGTTCGAGGACAGGATTGTAGACAACATGTGCATGCAGCTCGTCCAGAAGCCGGAATTATATGACGTGATTGTCCTGCCGAACCTCTACGGCGACATCCTCTCCGACCTCTGCGCCGGGCTTATCGGGGGCCTCGGCGTCGCTCCGGGCGCGAACATCGGCACAATCGGCGCGCTATTCGAGCCGACGCACGGCTCCGCCCCGAAGTATAAGGGACTGAACAAGGTCAATCCCGTCGCCATGATGCTCTCCGGCGTGATGATGCTCGAATACCTTGGCGAGCGAGACGCGGCGAAAAAGATGCAGACCGCAATCTCCGAAGTCATCCGCGAGGGCAGGGATGTTACCTACGACTTAAAGCCCCGCCCAGACGACCCTACCGCCGTCGGCACATCCCAGATGGCGGACGCGATAATAAAGAAGATGAGAGGGTAATTCGATCGGAAGGCGCTGATTGACATTTTGACCCTAAAACCTGAACGGATTTTAACCGTCCAGGAAGAACCACTCCAAGGGGCGTTATTTTAACCGGACAGCAACGATTGCATACAATAAAACACGGCTGTAAATCTATAACAGTATCTCGCTCAAGGGTTTTCTTGGCTTCGGCTCCGGCATTTCCTCCGGGTAGCCGACGGGCAAGAGCGTAACCGGGAATATCCACGAAGGAAGGCCGAGAAGCTCCGCCACCCTCTCCTTGTCGAACAGGTGGATCCAGCATGTCCCAAGGCCCAGTGAGGTCGCGGCAAGCGCTATGTGCTCCGTGGCAATAGCAGTGTTAAAAGCGGCATTTTCTTTATATTTTAGAAGCTCTTTCTCCTCGTCCTGCGTCAGGAGATTAAGCCCCATTTTGTGTATGTCTTCCTGCGAGAGCACGCCGTTATTCAACAGCTCTTTGAACCGCTCCTTCAGGGTCCTGGAGTAAGACATCGTGTCCCCGCAGACGATTATCACGACCGGCGCCTGCTTTATATGATATTGGTTCTTCGATGCCAGAAACACCTGCTCCTTGAGGGCCGGGTCGGTTACGACCTTGAACTTCCAGGGCTGTGAATTCACGCCGGAAGGGGCCAGCCGCGCGGCCTCCAGCATGAGGTCAATCTTCTCCGTGGATACCGGGTCCGGCTTGAATTTCCTTATCGCCCGCCGTCTGCGGATCGTTTCCATGAGGTCCATGTCGATTCTCCGATAATTTTACTTTCCCCGCGCTATAGCCGGGAGCTTTTTCCCTTTTAAATACCGCTCCTTCTCGCTGTATACGCAGCCGCAGTATTTCTGATGGTAAGAGACGGCCTCGCGCGACATCTCCCGGCCTTCCTTCCAGCCTTTCCTGAAATCCCGGTACAGGAATTCGATTCCCAAATCGCGTGCAATAACGTCCGCCACATGGACGAGCAGGTCGTGCTTCTGGTATATGCTGTAGAGGAGCGTCGTGGAAAAGGCGTCGTAACCGGAGTCCTTCGCCGCCTGAGCGACCTTCCGCAGGCGCATCTCGTAGCAGGATGCGCACCGCTCACCCTCGCTTTCGACTACCTTCCTGAAATATTCCTCTATGTCGTATCCCACCTCGCTTGCGAGCTTAAGCCCCTGCGAACGGGCATAATCCTCAAGGGATTCGAGTCTTTTTTTGAACTCGGTATAGGGATGGATGTTCGGATTATAGAAAAATCCGTCCACGTCTACCCCTTCCTCGCGCAGAGACTTAAGCGGATACACGAGACATGGAGCGCAGCAGATATGCAGGAGTATCCTCAAAGAAGCCTCCCCTGGACGCCCTTATCGCCGGAAGCCGGTCGACCGGCCCTGCCGTAGTGCTCATATGCGGCGGGAGTGGCAAGCCGCCCCCTCGGCGTCCTTTCGATAAGCCCTTCCTGGATAAGGAACGGTTCGTAGACGTCTTCTATCGTGTCGCGCTCCTCGGCTATAGCTGCGGAGAGGGTATCGACACCCACTGGCCCGCCGCCGAACTTGTCGATTATCGCAAGAAGTAGTTTCTTGTCCATGAAATCCAGGCCGCGCTCGTCCACTTCGAGCCTCTTGAGGCCGCTTCTGGCCGCCTCTTCGTCCACGATTTTTTTGCCTTCCACCTGTGCAAAATCCCGCACGCGCCGAAGCAGCCTGTTTGCCACCCTCGGCGTCCCCCTGGAACGGCGGGCAATCTCAAGCGCGCCGCCTTCGTCTACGCCTATCCCCAGAAGCCCGGCGGAGCGGACTACGATTTTCTTCAAGTCCTCCGGCTGATAGAACTCAAGCCTTGCAGCGACGCCGAAACGCTCCCTGAGAGGAGATGTCAGAAGCCCGGCCCGCGTAGTGGCCCCGACAAGCGTGAACGGCGGGAGGTCGAGCTTTATAGAACGCGCGGACGGCCCCTGACCTATAATTATATCAAGCTGGTAATCCTCCATCGCCGGGTAGAGCACCTCCTCGATTACCCGGTTCAGCCTGTGTATCTCGTCAACGAACAGGACGTCGCCCTTCTCAAGGTTCGTAAGGATGGCGGCTAAGTCTCCCTGCCGCTCTATTACCGGGCCGGAGGTGGTCTTTATGTTGACGCCCATCTCCCGCGCGATTATATGCGCCAGCGTCGTCTTTCCAAGGCCCGGCGGGCCTGAGAAAAGCACGTGGTCGAGAGCCTCGCCGCGCTCCCTCGCCGCCTGTATAAAGACCTTGAGGTTGTCCTTGACCCTGTCCTGACCGACGTATTCGTCGAAACAGGACGGCCTGAGGGCCAGGTCGAGGGTCGCGTCCTCGGTGTTTTTTCCGGGAGAGATTACTCGTTCGTCCATAAGTTCCAAGATGTTATCAAAAAAGCCGCTCTTTTTCTACCTATATCTTGCCCACTATGTCAAGGCCGGGCTTGAGCGTAGGTTTGCCCGGCTCCCAGCTTGCGGGGCAGACCTCGCCGCCAGCCTCGCGGACGAACTTTGCCGCCTGGAGCTTCCGGAAAAGCTCCTTTGCGCTCCTGCCGATGCTGTTGTCGTGCATCTCGTAGGCCTTCAGGATACCGTCCGGGTCGATTATAAAACTACCCCTGAGCGACAGGCCCTCGCCTTCGATATATGTGCCGAACTCCCTGCACAGCTTTCCCGCCGGGTCCGCGGCCATCGGGTATTTTATTTTCTTTATGGAGGGAGAGTTGTCGTGCCAGGCCTTGTGGACGAATACCGTATCCGTGCTGACGCTTATCAGCTCCGCGCCGAGGCCCTTGAAATCCTCATACATCGCCGCCGCCTCCTCGAGCTCGGTCGGGCATATGAATGTAAAATCGGCGGGATAGAAAATCAGGACAAGCCATTTGCCCCTGTAGCCGGAAAGCGCCACCTTTTTCGTCTCCTCGTTCTGGAATACCTCCACCTCGAAATCCGGGACCGCCTCCCCTATCTTTACCATGCGGACGCCTCCTTTTTATGAAAGCCATGCCAGAATACCCCGCGTCTTGACGCGGGGATGAATGGCATCCTTGCCCAGGGGGATGTAAGGGGGATTGGAAGTCCCCCTTTC
>JAKAHE010000106.1 GCA_021815285.1 Nitrospirota bacterium | reverse complement strand
CACAGAGCCTTTGCAAGCTTTATCTGCGGCTCGATATGGAAGTAGTTCGAGACGTGGATAAGCTTCTGGGCCTGTTTCTGGAGCGCAACCACGACCTTCGGGTGACAGTGCCCCAGGTTGTTCACGGCTATGCCCGCCAGAAAGTCGAGATACTCCTTGCCGTCGGAGTCCCACAGCTTCATCCCCCTGCCACGCACAAACACCACGGGGAACCGCCCGTAAGTATTAAAAAGATATTTTTTAGATTCTTCTATCAGTTTATCGGTTGACATGGTAGTTAATTCTTTTTAATTCCCGTTACTTTCTTTTCGGGTGAAAAGAAAGTAACCAAAGAAAAGCCGGACATAAAAATCAGGTAAAACTAATTGATAACACAAGGGGTTATAAAAATCAACGGGAAAATATGGGGTTCCGGACGGCATTTGCGCACCGATGCCCTGTTTGCCGCCGCCGCGCCGCCTGCTGTCGGCCTTTACAGATAGCGCCCGTTTTGCTATGCTTATGACTATAACTTATTAAAGTCCGCTCCTGCAGGGCCGGTTTCTTTGCCACGGTCAAAACGAGGGGCCATTGTGGCCGAGCTCGTGGCGTGTAACCGACCCTGCAGTTTCATTTTTGCAGGAAATAACCAGGAGGTGCGTCATGGTCGTGGAATTCTCCATGTGGCCGATGGTCGGGGCGTCCGTATCTGAGCATGTGGCGAAGGTTATAAAGATGGTGGACGAATCCGGCCTGCCGTACAAGGTGAACGCGATGGGGACGGTCGTGGAAGGCGAGTGGGACGATGTCATGGGGCTTATCAAAAAATGCCACCAGCTCCTGGCGGGTCAGACGGAGCGCGTCATCACGGAAATAAGCATAGACGACAGGAAGACAAGGAGCAACAGGATCGAGGGAAAAGTGGCGTCAATAGAGAAAATCCTGGGCAGGGAAGTAAAGAAATAAGAAATTTTATAGACATAGTTGACATTCAGGGTTAGAATTGGGTATATATAAAGGCTCACGAATTGAGAGAGTTTTTCGCAAATCTTACAAAAGGAGCGTCAAGAAATGGGCAGGATATACCTGGACAACAACGCCACCACGCCGGTCAGACCGGAGGTAGCCGAGGCGCTGGCCAGGATGCTGAAGGGCTGTTACGGCAACCCCTCCACGCTTTACTGCATCGGCCAGGAAGCCCATGTCGAGATGGAGCACGCCAGGGACGTGATGGCGGGGATACTCGGCTGCAACAGGGAGGAGATTATATTCACAAGCGGCGGCACGGAGAGCGACAATATCGCCGTGCTCGGCGCCGCAAGGGCGAACAGGAAAAAGGGCAACCACATAATCACGACGAAGATTGAGCATCACGCTGTCCTGAACCCCTGCAAGGCCCTTGAGAAGGAAGGCTGGTCGGTAACCTACCTGCCGGTGGACGAATACGGGATGGTGAATCCCGAAGACGTCGAGCGCTCCATCACCTCCGGCACAGCGCTTATAAGCATAATGCACGCCAATAACGAGGTCGGCACAATCCAGCCGATTGCAGAGATAGGCAGGATTGCCAGGGCGCACAAGATTACATTCCATACCGATGCCGTCCAGACTTTCGGGAAGCTTTCCGTGAACGTAAACGAGCTTGGGGCAGACCTCCTCTCCGCCTCGTCCCACAAGATTTACGGCCCGAAGGGAGTCGGGCTTCTGTATGTCAGAAAGGGAACGAAAATACTTCCCATAATGTTCGGCGGGCACCAGGAGCGCTCGCTTCGGCCCGGTACGGAGAACGTGCCCGGCATAGTCGGCTTCGGCAAGGCCGCCGAGCTTATGGCAGCAGAGGGGCCGGCAGAGGAGGCCAGGCTTCTTAAGCTCCGGGAGCGGCTCTGGGAGGGCATAAAAGCCAGTGTGCCGCACGTGAAGCTTAACGGACATCCGACCATGAGGCTCGCGGGGACGCTGAACGTGATATTCGAATATGTCGAGGGAGAGTCCATAATCCTGAGCCTTGACGAGCACGGCATCTGCGCCGCGTCCGGCTCTGCATGCACCTCCGACTCGCTGGAGCCTTCGCACGTGCTGGCGGCCATGGGCGTCCCGCCGGAGAAAAGCCACGGCGCGCTTCGGTTTTCGCTGGGCAGGGAGAATACCACGGAAGACGTGGACAAGGTGCTGGAGGCGCTCCCGAAAGTAGTGGAGAAGCTCAGAAGCTTCAGCCCGATTTACAAGGATTTTCTAAAACAGCAGACGGTGTAAATTGAAAGGAGATTTGTAGCAACATGGCTTATTCAGAGAAAGTGATGGATCACTTCAGAAATCCCCGGAACGTCGGTGAGATGAAAGACCCTGACGGCGTGGGAAAGGTCGGCAACCCGGTCTGCGGTGACATAATGGAGCTTTACATCAAGGTGAAGGACGATACCATCGTGGACGCAAAGTTCCAGACGCTGGGCTGCGGCGCGGCAATAGCGACGTCGTCGATGGTCACCGAGATGGTAAAGGGGCAGAAGCTCGAAGACGCGCTTAAAATTTCCAACTCTATGGTGGCTGAGGCGCTTGGCGGCCTGCCGTCTCAGAAGATGCACTGCTCCGTGCTCGCCGAGGAGGCGCTCCAGAGCGCGATAACGGACTACAGGAAGAAGAAGGGAAAGTAGAGCGCGCATCTTCGGCGCGGTGAGAGATAAATCTGTCATTGCGAGAAGCCAGAGGCGACGCGGCAATCCCGGTTTTAAAATCTGAGATTGCTTCGCTCCGCTCGCAATGACAATGCCAGAATTTTTAGGGCCGGTTTTCTCCGGCCTTTTATTTTCTCTTAATCTTGAAAAATCCATACCTCTCTGCTATCTTGATAAGAGTTCCGCATACCTGCGGTATCCGTACCTGCGCGGCGGGAAAATGGCAAAACCCGAAGCTCTGTTAATCATAGACATGTTAAACGACTTCTGCCTCGAAGACGCGCCTCTCTACGTCCCCATGACGCGCAAGGTCATCCCGAATATCCGGCGGGAGCTTGACAGGGCGCGCGCGGAGGGCACGCCGGTAATATACGTCTGTGACGCGCACGACAAAGACGACATCGAGTTCAAAAACTGGCCGCCGCATGCCGTCGAAGGCTCAAGCGGCGCGGAAGTCATAGACGATCTCAAACCCCTTGAGCGGGATATAATTATTCATAAGAAGACCCTTCTCGGGTTTTACGGAACAGACCTGGAGGAAAGGCTTCGGGGCCTTGGCGTCGGCCTGGTTACCGTTACCGGCTGTGTCACTAACATCTGCGTAATGCTTATCGCCGCCGAGGCGACAGTGCGCGGCTTCAAAGTGCGCGTGCCCAGGGACTGCACAGCCGGCCTTGACATGGAGATGCACGAGTTCGCGCTTAAAGAGCTTGAGGAAGTGATCAAGGCGGAGGTATATTGAGGGTGTTCCATACCGCTGACGCAAGAGATGTCAAGGCCGGGAAAGTAACGGACGTCTATTTCGACCGCACGATGCGCATCCTGAGGGCCAAAGGAATGGACGCGCGCGTCCGGATGGAGATAATCGCAAAGACCCTGCCGGACGGCTGGGACTGGGCTGTATTTGCCGGCGTGGAGGAGGTCTCCGAGCTTCTCCTGGGGCTTCCCGTAAACGTCCGTTCCATGCCGGAGGGCACGGTATTTTTCCCCTGCCAGCCGGTTATGGAGATAGAGGGAAATTACACGGACTTCGGCCATTACGAGACTGCCATGCTCGGGCTTGTCTGCCAGGCCTCAGGTATTGCCACGAAGGCCGCCCGCGTAAAAAAGCTCGCCGGGGAGAGGCCGGTAATATCCTTCGGCGCGCGCAGGATGCACCCCGTCCTCGCGCCGATGATAGAGAGAAACGCATACATCGGCGGCTGCGACGGCGTGTCCGTAATGAAGAGCGCGGAGCTGATCGGGCACGACCCTATGGGCACCATGCCGCACGCGCTGATACTTATATTCGGAGACACGCTTAAGGCCGTAAAGGCGTTCGACGAGGTAATCGAGCATGGCGCCGCGAGGACTGCCCTGATAGACACCTTCCAGGACGAAAAATTCGAGGCCATCCGCGTGGCTGAGGCTATGGGGGACAAAATATACGCCATGCGGCTGGATACGCCCGGCTCGCGCAGGGGGAATTTCTACCGCATACTCGAAGAAGTCCGGTGGGAGCTTGACTTAAGGGGGCACAAGGGCGTAAAGCTTTTCGTGAGCGGCGGGATTGGCGAGAGAGATATTCCGGTCTTGAACCCGGTCGTGGACGGCTACGGCATCGGCACATCCATAGCGAACGCGCCCGTGGTGGACTTCTCGATGGATATTGTGGAGATAAACGGAATACCCGTCTCCAAGCGCGGGAAGTTGTCCGGGGCCAAAAGCGTTATCAGGTGCCTTTCGTGCCTTTGCGATATGGTCGTGCCGTTTGCTGACGGGCACAGGCGCTGCGAGTGCGGCGGAGAGATGAACGACATACTGCTCCCGCTTATGCGCGAAGGGAAGTTAATCCCGGAGCTTCCGGGCCCGGACGCCATAAGGGAAAAGGTCCTGCGCGCGGTGCGGCGTCTGGCTTCACCCTCTCCCCCGGCCCCTCTCCCAGTTGCGGGAGAGGGGGGCAGGATTTAACCCTCTACCCAGCGTGGGAGAGGTAAGGCCGAAGGCCAGGGAGAGGGGCGTTTGCCTGAGATGACTTTTAAAGGAGGCTTATTATTTTGGGTGCGGAAGGCATTGTCGGAATTGACTTAGGCTCCGTAAGCGTGAAGACCGTAACGCTTGGGGCCGACGGGGAAATTATCTCGTCCGGATACAAAAGACACTACGGGCAGGCTCTTTCCGCCGCCCTGGAGTTCCTCGACGCCCTGCCCGACGGCACGCCGCTTGTCGTTACAGGCTCCGCCGGAAAGCTGCTGGCCAGCATACTCGATGTTACCCACGTAAACGAGGTCGTCGCGCTTTCCGCCGCCGCCGGGAGATATTACCCGCAGGTAAGAACGGTAATCGAAATGGGCGGAGAAGACTCGAAACTCCTCGTGATGGAAAACGGCAGACTCAAGGACTTCTCCATGAACTCCGCATGCGCCGCCGGCACAGGCTCGTTCCTCGACCAGCAGGCCGAGAGGCTGAACATTAAAATCGAGGACGAGTTCGGCGAGCTTGCTCTCAGGTCCGAAAACCCGCCGCGCATCGCCGGGCGGTGCAGCGTATTCGCAAAGTCCGACATGATACACCTCCAGCAGCTTGCCACGCCGGATTACGATATCGTCGCCGGGCTATGCTTCGCCGTGGCACGGAACTTCAAGAGCGCCATAGGCCGGGGCAAGAAAATGCTCTCTCCAATGATATTCGCGGGCGGGGTGGCGGCGAATGCCGGCATGGTGCGGGCCTTCAGGGAGGTCTTGAAGGTCGGGGATGACTTAACCGTTCCGGAACATTTCTCCGTCCTCGCGGCGGCGGGCGCGGCGCTTTACGCGAAGGCCAGGGGGGATATCCGGGCATTCCGGGGCGCCGAGAAGGTGCGCGCGCACCTGAAGGTTTCCCGATACAAAGGCGAGGGGCTGGCGCCGCTTATGGCGGACGAGAAGTTCCTCATACGCTCAAGCCCGCTCTCCGAGGTCAGTAATATCGAAGGCAATGGTAATAAAATCGACGCTTATCTCGGAGTGGACATAGGCTCCATAAGCACGAACGTCGTCGTTATAGACGAGAAGAAGCGCGTGCTCTCCAAGCGCTATCTCATGACGGCGGGCAGGCCGCTTGAGGCGGTGCGCAGGGGCCTCAGGGAAGTCGGCGCGGAGATAGGCGACAGGATAACGATAAAGGGCGCCGGGACGACAGGTTCCGGGCGCTACATGATAGCCGATTTCATAGGCGCGGACATTGTGAAAAACGAGATTACGGCCCAGGCCACGGCGGCGGCGGACATCGACCCTTTTGTGGACACGATATTCGAGATAGGCGGGCAGGACTCGAAGTTCATAAGTCTTCGGGGCGGGGTCGTCGTGGATTTCGAGATGAACAAGGTATGCGCCGCCGGGACGGGCTCGTTCCTGGAAGAGCAGGCGGAAAAACTCGACATAAACATCAAGAACCAGTTCGGAGAGATGTCGCTCAATTCCCGCTGCCCCATATCCCTTGGCGAGCGCTGCACGGTATTCATGGAGTCCGCCGTCGTCTCTCACCAGCAGAAGGGCGCGCCGAAGGAAGACCTTGTCGCCGGGCTCGGATACTCCATTGTCTATAATTACTTGAACCGTGTAGTAGGAGACAAGAAAGTAGGCGAGCGGATATTCTTCCAGGGCGGAGTGGCGTTCAACAAGGGTGTCGCGGCGGCGTTCGAGCGCGTGACGGGGAAGCCCATTACCGTCCCGCCGCACCACGATGTAACCGGCGCGATAGGCATGGCGCTCATCGCAAAGAAACATGCCGAACAGACCGGGATTAAAGTCAGCGCCTTCAAGGGCTTCGACCTGGCCAATCGCAATTACAGCATAAAATCCTTCGATTGCAAGGGCTGCTCCAACCAGTGCGAGATAAGACAGGTTACGATAGACGGCGAGAAGGACAAGCTTTTTTACGGCTCACGGTGCGAGAAATACGACGTCAAGCGAAAGGCCGCGAAGGACGAAAACAAAGCACCGCGCCTGTTCGCCGTCCGGGAAGAGCTGCTCCTCAAGGGCTACGATGCGTCGCGGGTTTCGGGCCCGAAAATCGGCATACCATACGCGCTCTTCTTCCACGAGCAGTTCCCTTTCTGGCGGACGTTCCTGGAGGAGCTTGGATTTACCGTAATCCTGTCAGACCGCTCAAACAAGACCACCATACGCCGCGGTCTGGAGGCGGTGGGGGCAGAGTCGTGCTTCCCGATAAAAATGGCCCACGGGCACATACTCGACCTGGTGGACAAGGGCGTCGAGCGTATATTCCTTCCTTCGTTCATAAACCTCGCGCAGGACGGTGGAAAAATGCGGGGTCTTGCCTGCCCGTACGTCCAGACCATCCCGTACCTCGCCGGCGCGGCCATACCGGGTCTTAAGCTAATCGCCCCGTCGATAGACTTCGGGCGTGGCGCGGGCGAGATGGCGAAGGAATTGAAGGCCGCGCTTTCGGATTATGCTATCGGAATTGGAAGGATAAAGTCCGCTTTGGGGGCGGGCCGGGACGCGCAGAGGGAATTTTACGACGGCGTGAAAAAGGCGGGAGCCGAGTTCCTCTGTTCGCTGGGAGAGGAAGGCCGCGCGATAGTAATCATGAGCAGGCCTTACAACGGCTGCGACGGGGGGCTCAACCTCGACCTCCCGGAGAAGCTCCGGAACCTTGGAATCGCCGCCGTGCCTATCGATTTCCTGCCGCTTGGAGACATAGACATAAGCCGCGAATGGCCGAACATGTACTGGCGAAGCGGCCAGAGGATACTCCAGGGGGCGGAGATTGTCCGGGAAGATAAACGGCTT
>JAKAHE010000105.1 GCA_021815285.1 Nitrospirota bacterium | reverse complement strand
CGAAACCCCAATTAAAACATCCCTAAAGCCGTTCTTGTTAACGTAATCCTTAACCCCTAGCTTCAGCGCTCCATAAACTTCTGCATTTTCGTCCAGCCACTCGGCCTTACCCGGCGTCTGGTCAGAAGATAAGATCAGCAGTTCTTCTTCATACTGGCGGGCACAGGCCAAAATCCGCCCCTGCCGGTCAAAAACCATACTGCCGCCGTCAAAAACCAATTCATCCTGGCCGCCCACCATATTGACGTAGACCACTGGAGTTTTGCTTTCGCGCGCCCGCTTGCTCAACAATTTTTGCCGGTCTTTCAACTTGCCTTTGTGATACGGGGAAGCATTGATATTAAGGATCAGCCCGGCACCGAGCTTGACCTCGTCCAGGTAAGGACCGCCCTCAACCCAGATATCCTCGCAGATCCCCAATCCGATCTTGAGACCTTTGTAATTCACCACCTGGGGTTTATCGCCAGGCCGGAAATAACGTTTTTCATCAAAGACCGCATAATTGGGAAGGTTGATCTTGTGATAGATCTTTTTAGGCCGTCCGTTTTCAATAAAAGCTCCGGCATTGTATATTCCCCGCGGACCCCGATCCACAAAACCCAGATAAACGGCAATCCCTTTGGTCGCTTTGACGATCTGATGGAGCGAAGCCAAATTGTCCGCCACAAATTGGGGCTTGAGCAAAAGGTCTTCGGGAGGATAGCCGGTTGTGGCAAGCTCCGGGAAGGCGACGATGTCCGCGCCCTCTTCTCTCGCGCGCCGGAGGTTTGAGACGATTTTGTTTACGTTTCCGTCAAGGTCGCCTACGGTGCAGTTTATCTGCGCCATGGCAAGTCTCAGGTTTCGCACGCGTCACCTCCGGCGGCCAAAAGGCTTCTCTTCCATCGAACGGATTACTTCGTTTATCTGCGGGGCCTTTTTCGGATCGTATTTTGCCGCAAGCCTGAGCTTCTCGATGCCTTCACGCTTTTGCCCCAAGTCTATAAGCGCCATTCCCCAGTTTTCATACGCCAGTGAAAACCGTGGTCTTAAAATCGCCGTCCTGCGGAATTTTTCAGCAGCGCCCCTTTTGTTGCCGGCTGCGGCAAGCGTAACGCCCCAGTTGTACCAGGCCTTGGCAAGCTTCGGGTCTCTCCTTGTCGCAATCGCAAACTTCTGCGAGGATTCCTTGTACCTGCCGAGCTTCATCAGAACCACTCCCCAGGCGTTCAATGCGTCCAGGTTTTTCGGGTCGAGCTGATAGGCCCTCTGAAACTGCCTGTCGGCTTCCGGGTAGTTGTTGTGCATCGCCGCATGGTAGCCTCTCTTGTAGGCCTCGCGGGATGCCGCTCCGGATATGTTTCCCCGGACAGCCCATGCCTGGTGCGAAGCGGCGAGGAATATTGCAAGGCAGATACAGGTTAAAAACTTCTTCATAATACGGCTCCTTTTTGCCTACCAGGGAATTGGGGGAACGGGAATCGAAGGCGGCTCCGGGGCGGACGGAGCCGGAGGTTCAGGCGCTTCGGGCGCCGGCGGCGCGAAACCCCCCGCGGATGGAACGGAGAACCTTTCGTATCCGTCCGGAATGCGGAAGAGAGACGGATCCTGCCTGCCGATTTTTATATCCGTGAATGTGTAACGCCAGCTGCCGTCGATGGCTTCGGACTGTATGGGCCAGCCGAGGTCATTGGCGACCCACATGTACATCCTGCGCCTCTCTCCGTTATCGTCCTTCACGGTTACCTTGTATTCGACGCACCTGTGCCCGTCGAGGGTGACGTCGCCGATTTTTTCCGCATCTACAACCCCTGCGCCGGAGGTCACCGGGTTGGAATTTTTCTGGTTCAGTCCCATTTCCATGTATTTCATCTGTTCCGGCATGAGCATCCATACCACCTGCTTGTCGAGCCTGGTTATTATAATGTTTTTACCGGAAGACTTTCCCATTGGCTCAGAGCGCTGTTTCTTCCTGGTGTAATAATATTTCATGGACTGCGTATGCCCGTCTGAATAGGCCGTCATGACCGAGGAGAATTCCGGCATTTTGCGCAGCATGTCCGATAAATTATTTCGGGCGGCAATGGACTGGACAGGAACAAGCAGCAACATGGCAAGAAAAACCGTCATTCTTTTCATCCGCGCCTCCTTTTTTGTTGGTCAACCGAGCATCTATCGCAATTGTTTATTTCAGCAGAGCCGGAAGTCCGTTCAGAATATCTTTTAACGGCGTTTTAGTCCTTTCCGCCGCAAGTTTTGCGTCTTCGTATTCCGGCACGGCCTTCAATACCTTCCCTCCGCGTTTCCCGGCCTTAACACGCACATTAATACCCGAAACCCTGGTCTTTCTGAACTCCCTTGCGAGTTTATACCTGCGCAACTCCGAGACCCTCACTCCGAACGTCGTCGTCTCCTCCATTATTATATCTATAATCGCCGATTCATTATCACGCGCGCAGAGCGCGGAAAGCGTGGCCGCCGGACGCGATTTCTTCATGATAATCGGCGTAAGCCATACGTCAAGCGTCCCGGCTTTCAGGAGTTTCTCCATGACGTATTCGTAAACGCGCGGATCCATGTCGTCGATGTTGGTTTCAACCAGGACCACGCTGTCTTCCTCGTAGTCACCGGTTGCGCTGCCATTGCCGGTTTCGGATTCTCCGATGAACAGCCTCAGGAGATTCGGCCTGCCGGGAAATTCCATGTCTCCCGCGCCGGAACCGGTGGATTTGACTTTCATCGCAGGCATCGGGCCGAAGCCGTCGGAAAGCTCCGCCGCAAGCGCGGCTCCCGTGGGTGTTGTCAGCTCGGCACGAACGTCCGACTGGTACGCCGGTATGCCCTTTATCAGCTCCGCCGTGGCCGGGGCCGGGACTGGGAGGACGCCGTGCGCCGTCTTCACCTCGCCGGAACCGAGGTTCAGGGCCGAAAATAAAATCCTGTCCGGTGCGAGCATGTGAATCGCCAGGCAGACGCCCGCGATGTCTATTATTGAATCGACCGCGCCAATCTCGTGGAAATGCACTTCGTCTATGCCAATCCCGTGCGCCCTGGCTTCGGCCCGGGCAAGCCTTTCAAATACGGTCAGGGAACGCCCCTTGACCGCCTGGGGGAGACTGGATTTTTTTATTATTTTTTCAATCTGCGGGAGGTTCCTGCGGTGCTGATTGGAGGAGGTTTTTACGGTGAACTTCGTCCCGGACAGCCCTCCGCGCCTTACTTTTTTAACCGACGCAGACCATCCGTCAAGGGGAAGCGTTTCCATAGACCCCCGCCATTTTTTAAAATCGCACCCGGCCCCCATGAGCGCGCCTGTGAGCATGTCGCCAGATATGCCGGAAAAGCAGTCGAAATACAGAATTTTCATTTGTCTCTACAGGGGCCGCACCAGGTGGAGCGCGTGTCGGCCCTTCTGTTTATTAAGCAACTGCGGATTATTCGCTCCGCTCAGAATGACAATATCTACGCCGCGCTAAGGGCGCCGCGCCCCTACTTCTCCCCAAGCATGTTTATCCTGTGGGCAAGGAAACCCGCCCCGAAGCCGTTGTCTATATTCATCACCGCGACGCCCGGGGCGCAGGAGTTAAGCATTGTGAGAAGCGCGGCAATACCTCCGAATGACGCGCCGTAACCCACCGATGTCGGCACTGCGATGACCGGCTTGTCCACCAGGCCCCCAACGACGGATGCAAGCGCCCCGTCCATCCCGGCGGCGACGATGATCACGCGCGCCGATACCAGGACTTCCTTCCTGCCGAGCAGCCTGTGGATGCCCGATACGCCGACATCGTACATTGTCTCGACGGCGCTGCCCAGGGTACCCGCAGTAACGGCGGCCTCCTCGGCAACGGGTATGTCCGTCGTCCCCGCGGTGACAACGAGCACCATCCCTTCCGTCGGCAGGCGTTTCTTGTGCTCTATGACGACGGCGCGGGCAAGCTCGTTGTAGCGCGCGCGCCTGTCGAGCGCCTTCAGGGCCTTGTATGCCTCCCTGTCCGCCCGCGTGGCAAGCACGTCGGAGCGCTTCGCCAGCATACGTTCCGCTATGGCCCGCACCTGGGCGGGCGTCTTGCCCTCGCAGTATATGACCTCCGGCGCGCCCTGCCTGAGACTTCTGTGATGATCCACGACGGCAAACTGAATGTCCTCGAACGGCAGGTGCCTAAGCTCCGAAAGGGCGGCCTCGACATCCGTTTTGCCCTCGCGCACGTGTTCCAGAATCTCTTTGAGCCGCTCTTTCATCCCATCTCGCTCTTCAGGTCCCTCGCCATGAGGTCTTTTACGACCTTCGAGGCCTCTTTCCCTTCATAAAGCAGGCTGTATACCTGCCCCGTTATAGGCATCTGGACGCCGTATTTCTTCGACAGCAGATAGGCCGCCTTCGAGGTTTTCACGCCCTCCGCCACCGTCTTCATCTCGGATAGCATATCCGGGAGCCGCTCTCCTTTTCCGAGCCTGTATCCTACCGTTCTGTTGCGGGAGAGCTCGCCCGTGCAGGTGAGGACCAAGTCTCCCATGCCGGAGAGCCCGGAAAACGTAAGGGGATTGGCCCCCATAGCCATGCCGAGACGGGCTATTTCCGCAAGGCCCCGCGTTATAATCGCCGCACGCGTGTTGTGCCCGAATCCCAGGCCGTCCGAGCATCCGGCGGCGATTGCGATGACGTTTTTCAGCGCCCCGCCGAGTTCCACGCCCATTACGTCCGGGCTTGTGTATACGCGGAAATATTCCGTGCTGAAGACCGACTGTATGTGCCTTGCGGTCTCCGGTTCCCTGGAGGCGACGGATACCGCCGTCGGCATTTTCCGAATAACTTCCTTTGCGAAGCTCGGGCCGGAAAGGAAGGCGCTCTTTGCGTGGAATTCCCTGGGGAGCACGTCTTCCATAACCTCGTTCATGGTCAGAAGGCTGTCGTTCTCTATTCCCTTCGAGGCGGAGACGAAATAAGCCTCAGGCGCGACGCAATCCGCCAGGGATTTTAAAATACCGCGTGTAACGTGCGAGGGTGTAACGGTCAGGATTATCGACTTGTCTTTTACCGCAGAGGGAAGGTCAGACGTTATTCCCATACCCGGCAGGGTATGGCCCGGCAGATAGATGTCGTTTACGCGGCTTGTCCGCATACGCTCGGCGAGGTCTTTTTCAAAGACCCAGAGCGATACTTCGTGCCCCTTGTCGGCAAGTAGCGCGGCCAGCGTCGTCCCCCACGCCCCAGCCCCGATTACGGCTATTTTCTCAGGCAATGCGTTTGCTCCAAGGTCCCGCAGGGGACTCTCTCTCGGTAGACTCCCTCCGGTAAATGTAATGCTCGTTCATTATGCGAGAAAAACTCGGTTCCCGCCTCAGACAGTTTCTCGCATGGACATTCACTTCGCCAACATTTACCATCTCGGTCGTCTAAATGTTCGTTCGCCCCTTGCGGGACTTTATCCTTTAATCACCCCAATTGGCCTGAGCTTTGCCACCCGTTTGGCTATCCCCGCATTATGCACGACATCGACCACCTGGTCAATATCTTTGTAAGCCTCCGGAATCTCTTCCTTTAACGCGTCTCTGCCCGTGTAGCGGGCGATTACGCCTATGTCCTCAAGCTCCCGCTCTATAGCCCTGCCCCGGCAGGCCTTCACCGCCGCCGCGCGGGACATGACCCTTCCAGCGCCGTGGCATGCGCTCCCGAAGGTCTCGGCCATTCCGCGCTCCGTGCCCGCGAGGATGTAGGAGTATGTCCCCATGTCTCCGGGTATGATTACCGGCTGGCCCACGTCCCTGTATAGTTTCGGCGTCTCCGGGTGCCCGGGCGGGAAGGCGCGCGTTGCGCCCTTCCGGTGTACGGCAAGCATCATCTTTTTCCCGTCTATCTCGTGCTCCTCGAACTTCACGATATTGTGGGCGACGTCGTATATCAGCGACATGCCAAGGTCCCTCGGTGAAAGGCCGAGCACATGCATGAAGACCTCACGCGCCCAGTGCATTATCATCTGGCGGTTGGTAAATCCGAAGTTCGCCGCCGCCCGCATGGCCGCGAGGTAGTCCCGCCCCTCGGGCGAGTCTATCGGCGCGCAGGCGAGCTGGCGGTCGGGGAGGCTGAAGCCGTATTTGCGCACGGAAGCCTCCATGACCTTGAGGTAATCCGTGCAGACCTGGTGGCCGAATCCGCGCGAGCCGGTGTGAATCATAACGGTTATCTGGCCCTCGAAAAGCCCGAACGCCGCCCCGGCCTTCTCGTCGAACACCTTCTGGACGTATTGTATCTCCGCGAAGTGGTTTCCGGAGCCGAGCGTCCCAATCTGGCCCTTGCCGCGCTCGTATGCCTTCTCGGACACCTTGTCCGGGTCTGCTCCCTGTATGCAGCCTTCGGCCTCGATGCGTTCAAGGTCGTCCATGCTCCCGTAGCCGTTATTCACGGCCCAGCGCGCGCCTTGAACCAGCATCCTGTCGAAATCCGTCCGCGAGAGCCTGAGTTCTCCTTTTGCGCCGACGCCGGTAGGGATGCTTGCGTAAAGGCCTTCCACAAGGGCGCGGGTTTTGTCTTTAACGTCCGCGCGGTAGAGGTTTGTGCGGAGCATCCTGACGCCGCAGTTTATGTCGAAACCTACCCCTCCGGGCGTTATTACGCCGTCTTTTGCGTCCGTTGCAACGACCCCGCCGATTGGCAGGCCGTAGCCGAAATGCATGTCCGGCATGGCGAGAGACGCCTTTACTATGCCGGGCAGCATCGCGGCGTTCGCCACCTGCTCGACGGATTCGTCTTTTCTTATGTTTTCCATCAGGGCTTCGCTTGCGTAGATTATGCCGGGGACGCGCATTCCCGGCTTGTAGTCCTGCGGCACGAGCCAGCGATAGTCGTCGAGTTTCCGAAGTTTATATGTCATATACGACCCTGGTTTTATATCCCTCCGGCGTCTTTTCCACCTTCAGCATATGATAGGTTACCGCCTTGACGGGTGTCTTTATCACGTGCCTCAATGTGTCTATTTTCTCGCCCCTGGCCACCGCTTTCAGCTTTCCGCCGCCTATTTCGACCACCTCAAATTCACGAAGCAATACCCCCCTGGCGTCGAAGAGGAACAGAAGCTCGTTCAAGAAAGCGACAAGGAGCGTCTCGTCGTCTGTTCCTTCGGCCCCGATTTTAAAATCCTCTACAGGCCGCACGCCGGGAAGCTCGGCCATGACGTCGAACATTCCCTCAGCCTGGGCCTCGAATGCCTCAGGCAGACTGTCCCCCCAGGACTCCACACCCACGTCTGCCGTGGTCCCGAACGTGTTATAACGCTTTGCCACCTGAAAACCCCTTGTTTTTCCTATCTTTTCATTATATACCCGACAGGGGTGGTGTCAAGGCCCCAAGCGTTTTTACCTGTTGCCCGGTGGACGGCGTTGTGTTAATATCCGAAAGGATTTTTTTAATCCCTTTTTGATGAACGGGCGAAAGAGAAGAACAGATGAGAACAAAACTGCTGTTTCTGCTTATCATGCTTGGTATTGCCGGGTGCGCATCGTCCGGCACGATGGTTGGCCGCGCGACTCCCGTTCCGCCCAAGGCTGTAAGGACCTACAGGTT
>JAKAHE010000104.1 GCA_021815285.1 Nitrospirota bacterium | reverse complement strand
GCCGTCCTTACATCCACATGCGAGTATGGTATGGCCTTCTGCCCCGTCCCGACGACATCGGAAATGACCATTTTTTTAAGGCTCAGATGCTCAAGGGCGACACTCTCAAGGTTATGCGCCGCACGGCCAGGGTTCAGGAGATACGAACCGACCATCGTATCGAACCTGGCCCCTCTGAGATCAACTCCCATGTTGGCAAGGACGATAATGTCGTATTTTATGTTATGCCCGATTTTTTCAATAGCGTCGTCTTCCAGGACGGGCCGGAGCGTCTCGATTACCTTGTGAGCCGGAAGCTGGCCCGGCGCCTCCGTTGCCAGCAGGTCTCCTTCTCTTTGCTCAACATGCCCGAACGGGACATAATAAGACCGCGCATCGTTCGTGCAGAGCGCGATACCCACCGGCTCTCCGACCATCGGTAGAGCGCTCGTCGCCTCCACGTTCACGGAAACAGAGGCCTTATCCATTATCTCTTCCACAAGCTTCTTCAACGCCGCTTCGTCCCGGACTGTGATGTATTCCGCTTCCGGGGCTTCTTCCGGCGTTACAAACTTAAGAAGCGCCGTAAATTCCATCTCCTTGAAAAGCTCTATCAGCTCGCGGCTCTTCTGCGATCGGCGGGCCAGGGAGCCGATATCCAAAGACACAGGCAATTCATATTTCAGTTCCGCGAGGTCTCTTGAGAGCCGGGCATTGTCCGCGTTTGCCTTCAAGGCATCCCTGAGCTTCGGCCTGGATATTTTATCGAGATTTAAAAGGACATTGTCTATGGAACCGAACTCGGAAATCAACTGCACAGCCGTCTTCGGCCCAACACCGGGGACGCCCGGTATGTTGTCGGACGCATCCCCGACAAGCCCGAGAAACTCCGGTATCTTCTCCGGCGGGACGCCGAATTTCCTTATACATTCCTCCGCGCCGTACATCTCGTCCTTCATAGTGTCGTATATCCGGACATCGTCGTTTATCAACTGAAACAAGTCCTTATCCGCCGTGACGATGGTTACCGCGAGGCCATCTTTTATGGCCTTGCGTGTAACCGCGGCGATAGCGTCGTCCGCCTCTATGCCATTGAACATGACGACCGGAATATTAAAGGCATCGACGATACTGTGTATATACGGTATCTGCGGCACAAGGCCTTCAGGCATAGGAGCGCGCGTAGCCTTGTATTCCTCGTATACCTGGTGTCGGATGGTGGCGCCTTTCGGGTCGAAACAGACGGCGAGGTACTCCGGCTTCTTCTCGTTTATCACCTTCATCAGCATGTTCGTGAAGCCGTATACGGCATTTGTGGGAAATCCTTTGGACGTGGCAAGCCCGCGTATGGCGTAGAACGCTCGGTAGATATAAGAATTGCCGTCGATTAAGAAAAGGGAAGGTTTTCTGGATGCCATGAGTGGGATTTATTTTACAGCCGCAGTCGGGCGCGGTCAAGAACAAAACTGGAAGTAATCCATGCCGCCCTATAAACAAAGAAAGAGCGGGTTCTTAGCTCCGCTCAGAATGTCGTGCAGTATTTTAACAGACTCGCCGGGACATCCCGGTCTGCATTCATGTGTTTTTGAGGCCGGGAAAGCCTGGAATCAAGCCCTTAAACCCCTGCCTCAGGCCGCCTTTTTAAGCCCTTTTTCACCTTTAAGCCTGAGCGTCCAGTCCGCAAGGTTTACGAGCATCTGCCTTATCATATCTCTCGACTTCTGGTCTGCAAGCCGTCCCCCGGGGAAGTTCTTTTCGCTGGCATACGGAACCATTATTTCCGGGCCGTTCAGGGGATATACGTCAAGAAACACGAAGCTCTGCCTGAGGTGATACTGCGCCCTTGCAGTCCCAGTCATGCCGATGGACGCGCCCATTACAGCCACTGGCTTCCCCGCGAACGCATTGTCGCCGTACGGGCGCGAGGCGCAGTCTATGGCGTTTTTAAGGACGCCCGGGATTGAATAATTATATTCCGGCGTGGCGATTAAAACCGCATCCGCCGCCCTTATCCTGGACTTGAAGTCCGCCACCTTAGGGTGCGGGTCGTTTTCCAGGTCCTGGTTGAACATCGGCAGGCCCTCAAGGTCGAAGATGTCAAGTTCGACATTATCCGGGGCCAGTTCCTGGGCCGCCCTGATAAGAGCTTTATTATAGGAGCCTTTTCTGAGGCTTCCGGCAAATGCAAGAACTTTTATTTTCTTTTCCATAATTACACGCTCCCTTCTTCTCACCGCCAATCATATCCCCGCTTCAGGCTGCCGGGGATTCATCAAAAACACCTGTAAATCTATCGGCTACAATCTGCATATTAAAAGAGTAATCCGAAGAGGTTCGCCTGTCAACCATAGTTCTGTTTTTTCTTGTTTTTTCCTGATATAATAATGAATATACAATAAGTTTCAGTATGTTCGATTGCATGGGGACGTCATGGCAAAAAACGTATTCGTAATAATCCTTTTAGTCTTTGTATTCATATACGACCTGCTAACCCCCCATGGGATGTCCGTCTCACTCCTGTATCTCTTCCCCATCATCATTGCGGGCCTGTTTGCGGGGAAGAGATTCGCCATAGCCGTTACGGGCATCATAACAATTTTCGTGATCGCGGGATATTTTCTTGCGTCGGCTCCCAAATATCCGGTATACAGCGAAATCCACAGGATATTGACGCTCACGGCAGGCTGGTGGATCCTTGCAACCCTGCTCCAGAGAAAGCGGGCCTTGAATAAGCTTGCCGGAGTGAATGCTATGTTACAGGCCATCTTTGAAAGCGCGCCCGTGGCAATAGTAGCGCTGGACCCGGAAGGAAATGTCCTTGAATGGAACCGGGGCGCGAGGGAGATTTTCGGCTACACGTCGGAAGAGGTAAAAGGCCGTCATTATCCTTTGATAGAGGGAAACACGGAAGACTTTAAAAAAAATTTTGCGACGGTTCTACAGGGTGAGTCGATGATAAACCTGGAGGTTTCCCGGAGGAAAAAAGACGGGAATGTAATTCAGGCGCTGGCGTCAAGGGTGCCGCTAAGGGACGAGAATGGGAAGATTATCGGCGTCCTGGCGACAATGACTGACCTCACGGAAAAGAAGCGCGTCGAAATGGAAATTGAGCATCTGAACATAGAACTGGCAACGCGCAAGGCCATGGAACAGGAAAGGGAAGACCTGGCCGCGATGATCACTCATGATCTGAAATCCCCCCTGACGGTAATAACGGGTTATGCCGAACTGCTGTTAAACAGGGAAAGCGCAATCAGCACCGAAGAAAAGCGGGAAATACTCGCGACAATCATGCATAACGGCTATAGAATGCAGGATATGGTGGAGGATTACCTGACCGTTTACAGGTCTGAGGCGGGAAAGCTTCAGGTTAATCTGAAAACGGAGGAGATTGCGGATATTTTAAGAGAACTAGAAAAGGACTTCGTCCCTCTGGCCGAGAAGAAAAAACTGAGCCTTAAATTCGCTTTCGCGGATACGCCGATGGCAATGGTAGACAGAAAGCAGTTCGGAAGAGCCGCCTCGAACCTCATCCAGAATGCCATAAAATACACCCCGGAGGGCGGAAGGATACTGGTGTCGCTGGAGGCCTCCGAAATGGATTTTACGGTCACGGTACGCGACAGCGGGCCCGGCATAAGACCGGAAGAGCGAAATAACATTTTCCAAAAACATTACCGCTCCCGCATGGCTGCCGGAATAAAGGGCGCCGGGCTGGGCCTGGCGATAGTAAAAGCTATAGCGGAGGCTCACAACGGCGAGATTATACTGGAAAGCGAACCGAGTGCGGGAAGCGCGTTCAAGCTTGTAATCCCTCTGCGGCAGAAGAATAAGGCCGCATAATTCCGAGGAATTCTAAAGTTTCCCGGCCACGGCCATGTCTACGGAAAGCTTTCCGCCGCCCTTGAAAACAAGCGCAATTGCCGCCCCGAATGCCAGGATATGATACTCAAAACCCTCCTTCCCCGCGGGCATCCGGCCAAACCAGTTCATAAAAAAGCCGTTATGCCAATGCACCATGTATACCGCGACAACCATCACCGCCGCAATCCCAAGTGCGGAAATGCGCGTAAGAAATCCGATTATAAGGAAAAAAGCTCCAAGGAACTCGGCGGCTACATCGAGCGCGGTAAAAAAAGGCGGAATACCCATGGCGGAAAACATCTTGAATGTCTGAGACAAACCCGGCCCGCCGAAGAGCCCCAGAACCTTCTGCGAGCCGTGAGCCAGGAATACTGTACCCAGCGCGAGCCTTAAAATCAGCATCGCCCACGTATCATCCGTCAGAAACAGTTTTCTAAGCATATAAGCACCTCCTTCCTGTTAATTCTATCATACAAAAAGATGATATAATTAATTATGGATAATGGAAAGAGGTGCGGGAAATGAAACACAATATGGGCAGACAGGAAAAGCTTACCCGGCTTATCGGCGGGCTGGTCTTGTTTATCGTCGGCTGGCTCGTGTTGCGGGGTTATGCGATATTTGTCTCCGAAATCGCCGCTACGACGATTGCAGGCCTTATTCTGGCCTTCGCGGGGGGAATCGTATTTCTTACCGGCATATTCTCATGGTGCCCTTTAAACGCTCTTATGAGACATAATTCCTGCGCGGCCTGCAAGGTCGGGGAGACGCACAGGCATTTGCCGGTATAGCATAAAAAACGGCTGGACTGGGTTATTTTTTTCTGCTATCCTATGAAGGTTTTGCTTGATTGATGAGGTAGCCACTTAAAAAACCACGAACATCTGGGGCAAACGCCTTGTAGGAATGACGGAGACGAAAAACCAGGGCGGCATATTTGTGGCCGCCTTCATTTTTATAGCCTTATCCATATCTTATCTCTTGTTCAGCCTGCACCCGCTATGGAACGCCGAGGCGATGTATGCCGAGGTGCCCCGGGAGATGCTGGAATCGAGGGATTTCCTTTACCCCACGCTTAATTACGCTCCTTTTATCTTCAAGCCGCCGCTTTTCTTCTGGGCAAACGCCCTGTCGATATGGCTCTTCGGGCATCACTTCGGCCCCAGGGTTCCGCAGGCCCTTTTCGCTGCGGGCACCGTCGTCTTCGCATATAAAATCGCCTCCCGCTCCTCAAGACTATCAGGGCTTATGACCGCAGGCGTCCTTGCGACGTCTTACGGCTTCGTTTTCCATACCGCAGAGCTCCTTCCGGACGTGCCCCTCGGATTCTTCACGGCATGCGCAGTATATTACTTTCTTAAAATATCCGACGGAAAAAACAGGACTTTCGGACTCTGGGCCTCGCTTGCCATGGCTGTGATGACGAAAGGCTTTCTGGGGCTTATATTTCCAGGAATAGCCTTTGCCGCTTTTATAGTTGTGGAGCGAAGGCGGGACATGCTGAAAAATCTTTTCAGTATTCCCGCAATAGCCGTGGCCCTCGCAATTACCGTACCCTGGCACATCCTCATGGATCTGAGAAACCCCGGCTTTCTGTATGATTTTATAATAAACGAGCAGGTGCTGAGGTTCTTCAACGAGCGCGTCCCGCCCGATTGGGACAGTATCAGTTCGCCGTTATTCTTCCTGATTACCCTTGCCTGGATGATGCCATGGGCAGTATTTCTATTACAGGGGGCCAGGATGTCCGTCAGGAAGCGGGACGCGAACCTGCGCATTGCGCTTTACTGGGGGCTTGGGGGCCTCGCATTCCTCCTGCTGTCCTCACAGAAGATGGAATATTACCAGATACCGCTCCTGCCGCCGCTTGCGATACTCGTGGGGGGTTATCTGGCGGCGCTCGCGGAAACCGGTAGACCGGCTTCAGGCATATCGGCGACCGAACCATTCTCAAGCATACCGGCGGCGGCAGGGAGCATTTTATTACTCTTAATTGGGGTCGCGGGTGCGGCTGCCGCGCCTTTTTTATTCAATAAATTCTCGGCGGATATTCCGGCGCATCACGGCAGGACGCTGCTGGTCATTGCGGAAATATGCTTTATATCACTCTGCGCAGGCGGACTGGCGTCGTTTATTTTTGTCCGGAAAAGCAAATTCAGGGCGGCCTTTGCCTCAGTGCTTATCATAGGCATTGTGCTATGCGCAGGGACCAAGCCCGCGCTCGACGCGCTACTGCCGGAGATGTCCGATGCGAATCTTGCAAAAACGGCGGCGAAGTTCCTTAAGCCAGGGGATCTGCTTGTCGTGCAGGCGCGGGAGGAATACGAATACAGCGCCGTTTACTGCTACTATACCGGCAGAAAGGTGATTATTTTAAGAGACGGCGTTTACCCGATGGTGCCTTCGGTTTTCAACGACAGGGCCAATTTTATTATAAATAACCATGAGTTTAAGGATTTGTGGAAATCAGGCGCCAGGGTATTTTTAGCGGGAAGGAGCAAACCGGATAACCTTATTAGCTTGATTTCGGCGCCATCGCGTGTTATATATCATGGTTCCGGGGCTGTTATCTGCAACACCGAAACCTCGAAAAGAGATTGAATCCGATGAAAAAGACCTCGATTTCCGTCGTCATACCGTGCTTTAACGAGTCCGGGACAATCTATAAAAATATAGAGAAAATAAGAAATTATCTCGACGGAAGATTTGCCCGCTACGAGATTATAGCCGTAAATGACGGCAGCCGGGACAATACCTGGGGCGAGCTTGAAAAGGCGCGCGAAAGTTTTGGAATAATCGCCTTAAACAAGGAAACAAACGAGGGCAAGGGCCATGCGGTAAAAGACGGCGTTGCGGCAAGCCGGTTCGACTTCGTATTATTCCTGGACGCCGACCTTGCCATACCGATCGAAGAGCTGGATAAGTTCATGGCAGAGGCTTCCTCTGGAACGGACATGGTAATAGCATCGAGATTCGTGCCCGGCCTCAAAATCCTTGAGCCTGTGCTGTGGTACAGGAAGATAATGGAGCGCGTTTTCAGGCTGATAAGGATGGTTATCATAAACAATTACAATATAAAAGACACGCAGTGCGGCTTCAAGCTCTTTCACGGAAAGTGCGCAAGGAAGATATTCCCGTTAATGCGCACCAGGAGATTCGCCTTTGATGCCGAGCTTATCTTTATTGCCAGCAAACTGCACTGCACGATAAAAGAACTCCCCATATCCCTTCAGAATCCGAGAAAAACAAGCATCCGGATATTTTCCGATTCTCTTAATATGCTTATAGACCTTTTGAAAATACGCTGGAACGATTTAAACGGCGCGTATGCCGGCGCCGCGGTTTCCAAGATTATGGTAAAAACCAAGAAAGTTATAGAAGACGATGCACATTAGCTTCCCGCGCTGAATTCCGGATTATCATTCCTTAATAAATGTCTTGACTTATATTTTAAAACGTCTTTATAATGTCGGTATTCAAGGGCAAAGTGCATGAAATTTAAAAGCCTTCGCACCAGGATCACCGTCTGGACGATTGCCGCCATGCTTCTCATCCCCCTGTTTGTGGGGATGGTCATAATACTGAAGCAGTTCGCGCTTGCCTCGCAGTTCTCCCAAACCATCAACGAATCCGACAGCATAGTAAAGAAAACGCTTGTCCGGGACATCGAACAGGCGATGATGGTAAATCAGCTCGACGGCGCAAAATCCGTCCTGCAGAAAT
>JAKAHE010000103.1 GCA_021815285.1 Nitrospirota bacterium | reverse complement strand
CGTGAAACCCTCCTCGAACGACCTTTTTTTTCAGGCATGTAATTATCGATTGCAATCATCAGTATGTCGAACATATGGACAAAGTCCGATTTCATTTCCTCTTCCACCTTCAGACGGTGTATGGCCGAAGCCGCCCTCTCCGTTAGCGAAACCAGTGTCTTTAGGTCGCCCTCGGAAAAGCCGGCGCCGTCATGCTTGTTTATGACCTCCAGGACGCCTAAGTTACGGTCGGCGAAAACGAGCGGGGCGCACATAACAGATCTGGTGTCAAATCCGCACTCCCTGTCCAGTTTTTCATCAAAGCGCGTGTCGGATTTCACATCGTTTACTATAATAGGCCGCATCTCCCTTGCAGACCAGCCGGCTATTCCCTGCCCCGCTTGAAGCGTCCGGCCCTTCATCGAGCATGCCGCCGCCTTTGAGCCTTCGACATACTCGACTTTCAGCAGGCCTTTCTTGTCGAACAAAAGAAGCGAACTCGCCTCCGTATCCAGGACATCCCTTGCGGATTGCGCTATGGAATCTATGAGCAGGTCCGAGTATCCAACCTCGTCAAAGCGTTTTGTGGCGTTTAAGAAAATCCGCATGCGCTCGTCGAGGCGTGTCAAGGTATCTCCTTCTTTTTTGAATGTTTTTGAGAGGTGCGCCAGGCCGAGCAGGGAGAGAATGACGGCGAGGACGAGAACCGCCATGACGCCTATCGCCTTGTTGCCGTCCCCGGCGGAGAGCATCGGGTATATGTATTGTATATAGATGTAAGCGATTACGAACATTGGTATCGTATAGATAGCCAGCATCGAGAACCTGAATGCCGCCGCGAAATCACTGCCTGATTTACTGCCTTTCAGATTGCCCATCGGGTTTCTCCCATCTTTGAGGTTTCAGCGCTTAAAAACAGTCTAATGTTACTATATATTATACACAAAATAACTTATTTTAAATTACATGGCTTTCTTTTTTAGAAATACCTTTGATTTCTTGACAAATTGCAGGCGTGCCTTTATTATCGGAAGGTTAACGAACATGACTTAACCAAAAAGGAGAAGTGATGATAAGAAGCGAAACCGAAATACGCGCGAAGATACAGGACAGCCTGGAGGCCCTGAAGGATTTTACAGCCAAGAGTCAGGTGCAGCCGGAGGATTTTTTCAAAGTGGCCCGGCAGGCGACCTACATGACGGCTTTATACTGGGTATTGAACGAAGACGTGCCTGAAGAAGTCACGAAGCTCGCCGTGCCCATAGTAAAGAGAATGGGCGAGGCGCAGGCGCAGGCGGCAAAAAAGGCGGAGAAATAGCCAAGCGGCTACAATTGATGGAAAAAGACCTGGCGGAGATGCACTCTACCTGTTTTCGTCTCTGATCGTCTCCATAACCTTTTTATAATCAATTTTCAGCTTTGGTTTTACGGGGAAACCGGTCTCAGGGTCGTTCCAGGCCATGCCGATGGCGAGGCAATATATCTCCACCTCGCCCGGATCAAGTGTCCTGGGCCCCCACTGAATCCCGATAAAGCGGGCGTTGCTTTTAAGGGGTTCGCTCTGGTTTGATTCGGTCGGATACTCCATAGGGTCGTTAGAGAAATAAACGGCTGGCGTTTCATCCCCTATCCACTCGATAAAATTGGCCGTGTTGGTGTAGTTGTGCCCCTCGCCTGCCGCAGGGTTGCCGTTGTCGAAGTATCCGGCCCATGTGTATTTCGAGGTGTCAACCCACCCGACATACTGGTAAAGCCTGTCTTTTGTCCAGCCGACATTTCCCTTTGAGGAACCGAAATCGCCCAGCCATGGGTCGTCCCCGTAGCAGTAATAGTAGCTTACGGGCTGGTTCCCGACGTTTTTAAGCCGGATTGTGAGCAGGAAATACGGCTCTCCGGGCCGGAAATAGGCGTACCGGTCGATTCTCATTGGCACGCCGTCTACGACAGCCTCATGCGAACTTTCTATGGCCAGGGATTTGCCTCTATTGAGCACCCGGCTCCCAAGAAACTTCCACATTGCGGGCGTCACCGGCGCCATTGTTTTGCCGGAACCAAGGCCTTCGTTCACGTTGCACCAGAGATGCTCCCACCGTTTGCCGTTAAAGTAGGCCATGCCGGTTTCGTCCATCTTGCCCAGGTCGTTTCCCATGACGTTTTCGGGAAGTCCGCCGCCGACAAAAAGACCGCGCGTCTCAAGGCCGTCGCTGTCCTCAAACCGGGAGAAGCTTGTGAAAATCTTCCTGCCGTCCCCGAAATAGTTCATTACGTAGCCACTGCCGTCCTTGCAGTTCCAGTGCGCGTCGAGATAGGGCGTGCCGGGTTCCGGCGATTTAGATTTCTTATTAAAAAAACGGGCGAGAAAAAACCGGGGGCTGTCGTAGTCTATGCCGTATATCAGGCGGCTTCCGTCGCCCAGGAAGAGGTCGTCCTTTACCTCGAAAAGCGTATTTCTGCCGTGCAGCAGGAAAAGGCCCTCGTTCCTTCCGGTTATGTCAAAATGGGTAAAGATAACGAAAAGAATAGCTGTTATTGCGACTGAAGCGAGGGCGTAACGGAGGCTCTTTCCTGGCAAGCGGGTCATTGCGTAAATCCATGTCTACCCGAGGCGGACGGAAAACCCTGGATTCCCGCTGTAACATAGCATTGAACCACGTCAAACGGTCGGGAATGCCGTCCATTCAGGCAATAAAAAAGGGAGGCTTAATGCCCCCCTTAAGCCTCCCGTATCTTACTAAAAATTTCCGGAACAATCAACCTGAAAATAACCCTTTAGTATTACTGTCCCAGCCGTTGCCGCAGGCCCCCCTGGCGTTATGCCGCCACCTTCAGCTCGCGCCCGGTGTGCTTTGCGAAGACCATCGCGGTGGTGCGGTAAAACATGTGCGCGAGCTTGGAATACGGCGCGAATATGAAGAGCTGCGCAATTAATATGAGGTGCAGGACGTATATCGTCTGCGCGGGAACAACCGCACCGGCAATCCTGGAAACCTCAGCCGCGAAGCCGGTTATGCCGATGAGGAAAACGAGGTAAAGCAGGTTCCAGTCGAAGCTTGAACTCGACTGCTTGGCGGATTTCGCCTTACGGTTTTTGATAAGCCAGTACGAGCCGATTATCAGCATGAAGGCGCCCAGGTTTCCGAGCCACTTCAGCGGGTTCGCCAGCGAGGAGTAGTCACCCGGCTTCCATCCGAGCACGTAGAGGTAGAAAACCGCCCAGTTGGTTGTGATAAACAGGGCGATGAAGGCAAAGAACGTGAGGAGGTGCGGGGTCTTTCTATCCGAGTTTTCTCCGCACGAGGCGAAAACATTGTGCTTCAGCACCTGGCCGATTGTCGGCGCTATGCTCGGCAGGGCGTTCCTGCCAGTGTATTTCCCTAGCCCGGCGGCGTCACAGATGTCGTTCCAGAACTTCATTATCCCGTATCCCGCCGTTACGACGCCAAGCATGAAGAGCGGCACGAAGAGCTTGTCTATGTCGTGGGTCGGGATGAAGTTATTGAAGATTATGTGTATCTTGCCGGCTTTGTCGAAAGAGTGGTAGTTGGCGAAAATGTTCGTATGACCCACCGCCACAAGCAGGCCGGCTATGACAATTGCGGCGACTATGAACTGCGCGACGAAGTTGTTGCCGAGGGAAGCGAGCGGCCTTATCATGGCGTATTTTTCTATCGTCGCCTTCCTGAGCGCGCCCAGGACGTCGCCCGGCTTTGCGCCGCGCGGGCAGTTCGTGGTGCAGTCCCCGCAGTTGTGGCAGAGCCACACGTCCGGGTCTGCGGCGAGCTTGTCTTTCAGTCCCCACTGCGCCCATACCATCTCCTTGCGCGGGAACGGACTGCCTTCAGGAGCTATCTTGCAGACCACGGAGCAGGTCGCGCACTGGTAGCATTTTTTCAGGGAATCGGCCCCGGAAGCGGTCAAGCCCTTTATAAACCCGAGATCAGGCTCAATGATTGTCCCGTTCATCGTCATCCTCCTAAAAGCCCTTGAATGGGTTGGGGCCCATGGATTTTATGCCCTCGACTATCTTGTCCAGCATCGCGGGAAGCTGGGCATAGTCCGAGGCGGTAACCTGTATCTGCTGGACGCGCTCCGGCTCGAGCGAGAGCCTCTGGAGCGTCTCCTGCACGTTGTCCATCCTCTTGTTGCACTGCTCGGAGCCTTTTATGAAGTGGCACTGGTAGTCTTCGCCGAACTTGCATCCGGCCATGATTATCCCGTCCACTCCGCGCGAGAGGGCATCCGCTATCCATACGACGTTGACGGATCCCAGGCACCGCACAGGCACTATGCGCAGGTTGTTGTGGTATTTCATCCGGTTTATGCCGAGCATGTCGAGCGCCGGGTAGGCGTCGTTTTCGCACATCAGGCAGATGAAGCGCATCTGCGAGTCGTCGTCCGCGGGCACGTCTACTGCCTTGATCATGGAGCCGATGATGTCTACCGAGTAGTTTTTGAAGGATATTATCCTCTGCGGGCACGCGCCCATGCATACGCCGCAACGGCGGCAGCGTGTCGGGTTCGGCTTCGGCGTGCCCTTTTCGTCTTCGTCGAGCGTGGAAAACGGACATTCCTCCGTGCACCGCTTGCACTGCGTGCAGGACTCCAGGCGGAACTCCGGATAGGTCATGTCTCCGGCGCGCGGATGCACCGCCGCGCCTCTCGACGTAAGCTCCACGCACTGTATGGCCTTAAGTGCGGCGCCGGATGCGTCCCTAAGGGCCTCGGCGACACCCATCGGAGAGCGCACCGCGCCTGCGGCGTAGATGCCAGTCCTCTGTGTCTCGTACGGGAAGCAGATGTAGTGCGAGTCGGGGAAACCGTATTCCAGCGTCGGGACTTCAGGCCCCTGGCGATACTGGAGATTCAATACCGGAGCTGGCGTCAGTGGCTTCACGCCCTTGGCCTGGTCGTCGTAATCCATCGCCAGCGTCCTGATGGGCAGTTCGTTTGAGGCCCTGTCGAGTGGCTTGGTGTTCGGGACCATGCCCGTGGCAAGCACCACGAGGTCTGCCCTTATCCCCACCTTTTCGCCAAGGAGACTTTCCGAGACCTCGACTACGAGGTTCCCGCTCCCCTCCTCCGTTATACCGGTAACCTCGCCCTTTGTAAGGAATATGCCAGGGTCGTTCTGGGCCTGTTTATAGTAGTTTTCGTAAAGACCCGGCGTGCGCATGTCTTTGTAGACTATTATCGCCTTTGCGTCGCCTGCAGCCTGGCGGATGTAACCCGCCTGCCGGAGTGACGTCGCGCAGCACGTAGAGGAACAATATGGAAGGTGCTGCGGGTCTCTGCTGCCGGCGCACTGTATGAAGAGCACGCTGCCCGGGGTCTTGCCGTCGGACGGCCTCTTGATGGCGCCGTCTTTCGCCATCTCCTCGAGCTGGACGCTCGTTATAACGTTTGCGAGGTTGCCGTAGCCGTATTTGTCCGCGAGGTTAGTCGGGTCGTACGGCTGCCAGCCGACAGCCATAACGACGGTGCCTATCTTCTCCTGAGCTTCCGTCCCGCCGGAGGTTATCGTAACGTCATACATGCCCGGCGCGCCCGCGGTCTTCGTAACCTCAGCGTCAAGATACACTTTTATATTGCCATCGGCGCGGACCTGCGCGATAAGCTCGCCGGCTACAGGCTCCTCCGCCTTGGAGAAGTCGCCCTTCGTCGGAAGCTGCATGTAAGACTTGGCGTTCCATCCGCCGAGCGCGCCGGTCTTCTCGACTATGACGGCCTTGTATCCCATCAGCGAGGCGTCAAGCGCGGCCCTCATGCCGGTCACGCCGCCACCGACTACGAGCACCGTCTTCGTAAGTTCCTGCCTGAGCGGCTCCGGTGGCTCCGCCTTCATCGCCTTTGCGACGCCCATGCGGAGGTAGTCCGCCGCCATCATCTGGGTAGACTCGGTAAAGACGGTCTTCGCCTCGCCGCCCTCGCCCTCAGTCTTGATTTCCGCGCCCGGCTGGGACCAGGCGACGTGTTCCCGCAGGTTCACTCTTTCCAGAACTACGTGCGGGTCGTAGGCGAACACGTCGTACATGACCCTGGGCGAACATGCGCCTATTACGACGGTATTGACGCCGTCTTTCACGTCCGCGGCTATTTTTGCGGAGCCCTCCTTCCCGCAAAGGAAGGGGTGTACCGCGCACGAGGCCGCTTTCAGTTCTCCCGAGGCCACCTTTTCGAGCTTCTCCATATCGACGGCATCAGAGATGCCGCAGCCGGAGCAAAGATAAATGCCAAGTTTCCTGTCCATATGGCTAACTCCTGACTATCGACTGCATCGCCTTGAGAGCCGTCCCGGCCGCGTCCTGTATGGACGTCATAACGTCCACCGGGCTCTTGGCCACCCCTGTAGAATATATTCCCGGCTTCTGGAGGTCCGCCAGGGCGAAACCGTCCTGGTTAACCGAAGCCGCGCCTGCGCTTCCCTTCATCTCAGGCTCCATGCCGGTGGCGAGCACCAGCATCTCCACCGTAACCTTCCTCTTTGTCCCGGCGAACACGTCCTCGATTTCAACCGTCACGTCTCCCGTGGCCGGGTCTTCTGAGACCGCCGCGACCTTGCCCTTCGTAAACTTTATGTTCTCGTCGGCCTGCGCACGGTTCAGAAACTTCTCGTAGCGCCCCGGTGTCCTTAAGTCTATGTAGAATATCTCCGCCTTTGAGTCCGCATACTGGTCACGCAGGTAGAACGCCTGCTTTATGGAGGCCATGCAGCAGATTGAGGAGCAGTGAGAGAGGTGGTTTTCGTCCCTGCTTCCCGCGCACTGGACAAACCCCACAACCTTTGCTTCCTTGCCGTCCGACGGCCTGAGTATCTTCCCGCCGGTCGGCCCGCCGGGAGAGGCGAGGCGCTCCATCATGACGTTGGAGATGACGTTTTTTATCTTCCCTTCGCCAAGGAGCTTCAGGTTTGCCATGTCGTACGGTTTCCAGCCGGTCGCGTAGACAATGGAACCGACCTTGAGCTCGGTGGTCGTCGGCTGCTGGTTAAGCTCGACGGCGCCGTATTTGCAGGCCTCTTCGCATGCCTTGCAGCCGGAGGGGCAAGCAGAACGGTCTATGACGTATCTCATGGGAAAGGCCAGCGTGTGCGGGAGGTATGCCGCCTTTGTCTTGTCCATGCCGTAGTTGAAGCCGTTCGCGCGTTCCGCCGGGCAGGCCTCGGCGCACTTGCCGCAGGAAGTGCAGGACGAATTGACATGGCGCGGATTTGTCTTCACGCTCACGGTATAGTTCCCGGGGCCGCCATGCACCTTCACGACTTCGCTCATAGTCATCACGTCGATGTCGGGGTTGGGCCTGATGCGTCTGAAGTTTATCTCCAGTCCGCAATAGGGCGGGCACAGTTTGGGGAAGTACTTGTTGAGCTGGGCCACCCTTCCGCCCAGATACGGGTTCCTTTCGACGAGATGGACCTTGTACCCCACTTCAGCCGCCTCGACGGCCACGGAAATTCCGCTTATTCCGCCCCCGACGACCAGAATGCTCTTGTTCTCCGCCATACAGCCTCTCCATTCATAATGTTCCTGGCGCGCTGGCCCGGAGTTTTTAAGCCTTGTGTTACTTTTCTTTCAGGTGAAAGAAAAGTAACCAA
>JAKAHE010000102.1 GCA_021815285.1 Nitrospirota bacterium | reverse complement strand
TAAAAATAGACCTTCGCAAATTCGGCGGCTCCGCGCTTACGTCGGACATATCGGTTCCGAAAGGCCGCTCCGCAAAGAAAATCGGCTCCGGCATCCCCGTAACATACGTCCCGGCCAGGAACACGGTATTCCTCTCGCTTGCCCTCGCGTTCGCGGAAAGCATAGGCGCGCATGACATATTCATCGGCGTGAACGCGCTCGATTACTCAGGCTATCCGGACTGCCGCCCGGAGTTCATACGCGCATTTGAAAGGACGGCGAATCTGGCGACGAAGGCGGGCGTCGAAGGGGCGAAATTCAAAATACACGCGCCGCTTATAAAGATGACGAAGGCGGAAATCGTGCGGCTGGGGCGGAAACTCGGAGTCGATTTTTCCCTTACCCATTCCTGCTACGACCCGGCGCCGGACGGCACCCCCTGCGGGAAGTGCGATTCCTGCATCCTCAGGGAAAAGGGTTTCAGGGAGGCCTAAGAGTAATAACAGGAGAATTTCATGGACATTGCGCCGTCCGAACTGCTGCTCCTGGTCTTCCTAATCGTGCTGTTCCTCTTCGGGGGAAGGGTGCTGGGAAGCATGCGCAAGAGATAGCAGCGATATATGCGGATAATCGATCTGAGAGCGGCTGACCAGCCCGAGGCATTCATGGAGGCGGCCCGCGCCTTACGCGAAGGAAAGCTCGTGGCGTACCCCACGGAGTCATTTTACGCCATCGGCGCGGACGCGATGAACGAGGACGCTGTCCGGGCCGTCTTCGCGGCGAAAAAACGGGGTTCCGAGAAACCTCTGCCGGTAATCCTGGGAGATAAAAGTCAAATCGGGAGGTTTACCGCCGGGATTTCCGAAGGGGCTAAAAAAGCCATAAAAGAGCTGCTTCCGGGGCCGGTTACGCTTATATTTCATGCCTCGGCGGAGGCGCCTTTTGCGCTTACGGCGGGCACGGGGAAAATTGCGATTCGCGTGCCGAAACAAGGGGTTGCGTCCCGGCTTGCGACAGCCTTCGACGGGGCCGTAACCGCCACATCCGCAAATATTTCCGGCCTTCCAGGCCTCACGGACCCGGAAGAGGTCGCGGATAATTTTCCCAATGTTTTCATGGTGTTATCCGGCGGAATAACACCGGGCCCCCCGGTCTCGACCATCCTCGACGTAACGGTATCTCCGCCCCGCATCGTCCGGGAAGGGGCGCTTTCAAGGGATGCGATAAGGCGGGTTTTCCCGGGGATTTAAAAGAATTATTCCAAAATATTATTATCTTGACACAAACTCCGCAGAAATGCTATAAATTCTTTGGTTTATCCCATCCGCCTTAAGGGGAATTCCAAAACCGAAAAATGAGGTAGGGCAATTGGCAGAACAAAAGGATACCGGAACAAAAACACCGGTCGACCGGCCCCAGGCGGCAAAAGCTGCCAGGGGGCCTTTTAAGTCTATATGGAGCTTCTTCAGTTCGCTTAAGCTTACCGTAGTCCTCCTGATAATTCTCGCCCTCGTATCCATCATCGGCACCATCGTCGCTCAGGACGATCCCATGAAGAACATGGACATGCTGGTGAACATCTTCGGCCAGGGAAAGGCCCCGGCAGTCCTCAAGCTCATGGTCGCCCTTGGGCTGACGAACATGTACCACTCCTGGTGGTTCGTCTTCCTTCTCATGATGCTTTCCTTGAACATCGCCATATGCACCATCGAGAGGCTCCCCAGGGTCATCCACATGGTGATGAAAAAGCAGGAGCCCCTGACGGACGCCACAATCAGGAATATGGCGCTCCGAAAGGAGATGAAGGTAAAGGGCGACATGGAGGCCGTCGCAGGGAATGCCGCCGCCGCCATAAAGGCCATGGGCTACTCTCCCCATGAATACAGGGCGGAAGGCGAGATACAGTATTTCGCGGAAAAGGGAAAGTTCTCGCGGCTTGGCGTGTACATCGCCCACATAAGCGTCCTGATAATATTCGCCGGCGCGCTTATCGGCTCCTTCTGGGGATACAAGGGCTATGCCCAGATTACCGAGGGCCACACCATCGACAAGATAGGGCTTACGGGCAAGCCGCTCCTTCTGCGCGTCGGCTCCGAAATGCCGCTTCCCTTCCAGGTGCGCTGCGACAAATTCCAGCTTAAACTCTACCAGGGTACCGACATGCCTTCGGCCTATTTAAGCACCCTTACGGTCATAGATAACGGCAATAATGTCCTCACAAAGACCATACGGGTAAACGACCCCCTGGAATACAAGGGAATCAGGTTCTTCCAGTCCTCCTATGGCATATCGCCAGGCGAGGCCGCCATGACAATCCGCGCCATTGCCAAGGGGCCTGTGTTCAGCGTCCACGACTACACCCTGAAGCGGGGCGAAAAGACCACACTCGAGGGCGGCAACATAACCATGACGCTCTCGGACTTCTCTCCGGACGTGGTCATAGGACCTAACAACCAGCTGATGGGCAGAAGCGACCAGTACAGGGGCAGCGCCGCCGCAATACTCGACTTCTCCGCCGGCGGAAAGCCAATCGAGCAGGCAATAATACTAAGCCAGGACCCCTCTTCCCAGCCGAAAAACGTGCCTTTCACCTTCAGCATAACAGGCTATAGCGGGCCTTATTATACGGGGCTTCAGGTTACGCACGACCCAGGCGTTGACATTGTCTGGCTGGGCTGCACCATGCTCGTCCTGGGCATACTCATAGCCTTCTTCCTGTTCCATAAACGGGTGTGGGTGCGGGTCGTCCGCTCGGAAAAGGGCCAGGTTATCCTTACAGCCGCCGGGAGCATCAACAAGAACCGGAGCGTATTCGAGGGCGAGTTCAAGCGTTTTTTGGAGAAGCTGGAAACCAGGCATGAGAAGTCTTAAGGAGCATTAAAAATGAATTACGAGCTGAACATTACGTTTTTCAAGATTGCGACCCTGACCTACCTCTTCGCAATGGTCTTCTACCTCGGCTATCTGGCCTTCCGGAACCAGGCGGTGGGCAAGATCGCCTCCGGGATAACCTACCTCGGTTTCCTGTGCCATACCGCCTCCATCGGCACGAGGTGGTGGGAATCCTACCAGATAGGCGCGGGCATGGGCCACGTCCCCATCACAAACCTCTTCGAGTCCATGTCTCTTGGGGCCTGGACAATCGTCCTCATATATATAATCGTCGAGTGGCGCTACAAGAACAGGACCTTCGGCGCATTCGTCATGCCCGTGGCCTTCCTTGCCATGACATACATATTCGTCGCGCCGGACGTCTCCAAGGACATCGAGCCGCTCGTCCCGGCCCTGAAGAGCTACTGGCTCTACATCCACGTCCTTACCTCCTTCCTCGGCTACGCGGCGTTCGCGGTTTCCTTCGGCGTGAGTTTGATGTATCTTATAATCAACACGGTCAGGAAAGACTCCCTTTACGGGTTCTGGACGGCGTGCCTGGGCGCGCTCGTGGTAATCGTCCTGGCCATCATCGCGGACTGGGCGACCCTTCCCGACATGCAGGGAAAGCATATGCTTGAGGCCACGTTCAGGAATCCCTCCACCGGCGTGCAGGTCCTGAGCTGGGCGGGATACGCTGTCATACTATTTCTGCTGTACGTGTTCGGCATAAAGCTCAAGTCTGCGCTCGGCAAGTTCCAGACATCCTCGGACATGCTCGACGAAGTGGGCTACAAGACAATAGCGATGGGCTTTCCGCTCCTTACCGTAGGAATTATCACCGGAGCAGTATGGGCCAACAAAGCCTGGGGCACCTACTGGGGATGGGACCCTAAGGAGACCTGGTCTCTCATTACATGGCTTGTCTACGCCGCATATCTCCATGCCCGCCTTACCCGCGGCTGGAGCGGCGGAAGGGCCGCCGTTCTGTCCGTTTTCGGGTTCTTCTCCGTCATATTTACATACCTGGGCGTCAATCTCCTCCTGTCCGGGCTACACTCCTACGGCTCGACAGGCGGACAGATAGACAAGACCGCGATACCGTTCCTCCTGATATTCGCAGCCTTCTTCGCAGTGTATGTCGGAGTATGCTGGGTTCTCGACTCGAGTTCAAAGAAGTCGGCGGGCAATCAGGCGGTCAGCGAGAAATAATCTATTTTCAGATTGCTTTTGGCCTGAGTATTATTTTCGGGCTTTTCCTTTTTGGTCTCGGTTTTGAAGGGGGGTATTGGAAATGAATGAAAAACTGGCCGTCCTGGCCCTTTTCGCCGCAATGTTCTTCGGGATGGCGTACGCGGCGCATGCCGACCAGAGTTGTGTTGCAAAGGATTGTCACGCTAAACTCATAGCAAACAAGTTCGTGCACGGCCCCACCGCCGCGTTCGAGTGCGACGATTGCCACACGGCAATTGCGGGCAAGAAACACAAGTTCAGCCTGGTCGCCCAGGGCGCCGACCTCTGCTACCAGTGCCACGACAAGAAAAATACAAAGGCGCACGTACACGGGCCTGTCGCATCAGGAGACTGCACGGCCTGCCACAGCCCGCACAGCTCCCCCTTCAAGTTCCAGCTCCGGGCGGAAGGCTCCGACCTCTGCTTCCAGTGCCACGACGACAGCAAGGTAAAACAGAAATACGTTCATGGCCCGGCGGCTGCGGGTGAGTGCATAGCCTGTCACGACCCGCACACCTCTCCGAACAAGTACCAGCTTATCGCCGCGGGTAACGACCTCTGCTTTACCTGCCATGTGGACAAGAAAGACGAGCTCTCCAAGGTAAATGAAATCCATCCTCCGGTCGCGGATCGCTGCACGAACTGCCACAGCCCGCACGGCTCACCTTACAAGTACCAGCTGCTCCTGCCGCCGCCGGACCTCTGTTTCAAGTGCCACAAGGACAAGAAGGAATACATAAGCAAGGTGAAGGTTCAGCACAAACCGATACTTATGAAGGGATCCTGCGTGAACTGCCACGACCCGCACGGCTCCAATTTCGAGCCGCTCCTGAAGAAGAGCGGGGCGGACCTCTGCCTCTCGTGCCACGACAAGCAGCTTGGGAATATCATAAACATGAAGGCGTGGCTGGACGCAAATCCCGACAAGCACGGGCCGGTCAGAAAGGGCGACTGCACCGCATGTCACAACCCGCACGGCTCCAACCACTTCAGGATGCTGCGGGGGCGGTATCCGAGGGACTTCTATACCTCTTACTCGACAGCCAAGTACAGCCTGTGCTTCAAATGTCATAACAAGAACCTCGCGGTGGAACAGTTCACCACAACCCTGACGGGCTTCCGGAACGGCGACGTCAACCTGCACTACGTGCATGTCAACAGGGACCCGAAGGGCCGCACGTGCCGGGCCTGCCACGAAGTGCATGCCGGCAAGCAGCCGTTCCATATCCGCGAGAGGGTTCCTTTCGGCAAGCTCAGCTACCCGATCCATTTCACGGAGACGCCCAACGGCGGCCACTGCGTCGTCGGCTGCCATGTGCCGAGGGGCTTCGACAGGGTCAACCCGGTAAAGAACAGGTAAGGCGGCCAAGGGACCACAATAATTGAAAAAGGGAGGCCGTTTGCGGCCTCCCTTTTTATGTCCGCGCCTATTTCCTTTATCAAACCCCTATTCCCTCGAAGAGCATCGTCGATAAATACCGCTCCCCTGCGTCCGGGAGCACAGCGACGATAGTCCTGCCCTCGAACTCGTCCATCCGGCCAAGCCGCACAGCTACCGCAGCCGCCGCGCCGGAGGATATGCCGCACAGTATCCCCTCCTGCTTCATCAGCCTCCTGGCATATTCTATCGCCTCGGCGTCCTCTACCGTCTCCACCCTGTCCACAACGCTCAAATCGAGCGTCTCTGGGATGAAGCCAGCGCCGATGCCCTGTATCTTGTGCGGGCCGGGCTTAAGCTCCTGGCCGGAGAGCCTCTGGGTTATAACCGGGCTGTTTACAGGCTCCACGGCGACGGATAGTATCTTTTTCCCTTTTACGCGCTTTATGTATCTCGACGCCCCGGTGATAGTGCCGCCCGTCCCCACGCCCGACACCAGAACGTCCACCGCCCCTCCGGTATCCTCCCATATCTCGGGGCCTGTCGTTTTTTCGTGGATTGCGGGGTTTGCAGGGTTCTTGAACTGGTGCGGCATAAACCACCGTCCCGGGTCGCCCGTTGCCATCTCTTCGGCACGCCGCACCGCTCCGGACATGCCCTCCGCGCCGGGCGTGAGGACAAGGTTCGCGCCGAACGCCGCCAGCACACGCCGCCTCTCGATGCTCATCGTCTCCGGCATCATCAGGCTGAGTTTATACCCCTTTACGGCGGCTACGAACGCCAGCGCGATACCCGTATTGCCTGATGTCGGCTCAAGTATCTCGATTCCGGGTTTCAATATGCCTCGTTCCTCGGCATCCCATATCATTGCGGCCCCTATGCGGCATTTGACGGAAAAGGACGGGTTCCTGGCCTCTATCTTGCCGAGTATCCTCGCCTTGCAGCCGGATACAATCCTGTTCAGTCCCACGAGCGGGGTATTGCCAATCGTAAGCGAGTTGTCGGCGTAGATTCCCATTGTTCTCCCTCCGGCTACGGATAATTCCATGTTTTTCCCCCTTAAGGTAAACAGGTTACCATATCGGCGCGATTTGCGCTGGACGACAAACCCGGATTATTTGGTTATAAAAAAAAGATAGTTAAAATAACCGACATTGTCAAGTATAAAATCACCTCTGGCATAAAAAGCCGCGCGCAGGTTTTGGCTGGAAGGGTATATTCGCTGAAACGGTTGGTTGTGAAGGCAGTCTTTTTATTTACCGATGCAGAACCTGGAAAATATGAGGTTCAGCACATCTTCGGGGGCCGTGCGGCCAACAATACCTCCGACGGCGTCGAGGGCCTCCCTAAGTTCAAGCGCAAGGATTTCCGGGGACACGTTTCTGCCGCAGCCTTCGAGGAACCTCGCAAGCGCGGCGTCCGCCTCCTCCAGCGCCATCTTGTGCCGGAGGTTTATCGCCGCATCAGACGCATGGTCCCGACCAGGCCCGAAAATCATCTCCCGAAGATGGGAGGTCAAAGTCTCAAGACCCTCGCCGGTCCTGGCGGAAAGACAAATCACTTCGCCGCCTTTTTGAAAAAAGGTGGCGCCAAAAACTTCCGGGCTGAACTTCCGGGGCAGGTCTATCTTGTTGATAACAAAAATAGCCCGGTTTTCTTTGCTCCCTTTCTTTTTTCCAAAAGAAAGGGGAACTTTGTCTTCGTCGCAGACTTCACGGCTCCCGTCAAAAACGTGAAGGATTATGTCCGCTTCATCCATTGCCGCCTTGGAGCGCCGGATACCCTCTTTTTCAACCGGGCATTCGCTCTTGCGTATCCCGGCGGTATCGATTACCCGGACGGGCATCCCGCCGATGTTTATCGTCTCCTCCACGGTGTCGCGGGTCGTGCCGGGTATCTCCGTGACAATCGCGCGCTCGCTCCCGGAAAGGGCGTTTAAGAGGCTCGACTTCCCCACGTTCGGCGCGCCGACTATAGCGAGCCGCAGGCCCTCGCGCAGGATGCGCCCCTCCTCGAACGTAGACAGAAGATTCCCTATCCGTTCCCTGATATAACCCCCCCGCTCCTTCAGTCCCTCTGCCGGGATATAATCCACGTCCTCCTCCGGGAAGTCTATGGACAATTCCGCC
>JAKAHE010000101.1 GCA_021815285.1 Nitrospirota bacterium | reverse complement strand
GTTCCAGGCGGCCATCATCGGAACGAAAGAGATTTCCTTTACCGTCCTTTCCATGAGCCTCTCGCTTATAGCCGTCTTCACGCCGATACTCCTGATGGGCGGCATAGTCGGACGCCTGTTCCGGGAGTTCGCCGTGGTGCTTTCCTCGGCTGTCTTCGTCTCCCTCGTTGCTTCGCTCACCTCCACCCCCATGCTCTGCGCGGTTATGCTGAAGCCGAAAGACCACTACCGGCACGGCCACGCCTACAGGATAAGCGAGAGCGCGTTCAACTTCATACACCGGCGCTACGAGCTGAGCCTCAGATGGGCGCTGAAGCACCACCTCATCATGATACTCCTCCTTGCGGCGACGGTCGGCTTCAGCCTCTATCTCTTCACGATTGTCCCGAAGGGTTTCTTCCCGCTCCAGGACAACGGACGGCTTTTCGGAAACATCCAGGCTGCGGAGAACGTGTCGTTCCAGTCCATGAAGAAGAAGCTCGAAGAGGTCGTGGACATAATAAAGAAAGACCCGGAGGTTGACTATGTCATAGGCTTCACGGGCGGCGGCGGCTCCACGACCAACACCGCGAGGATGTTCATCGCCCTGAAACCGTTCAGCGAAAGAAAATCGAGCATACTCGCGGTAATGGCGAGGCTGAGAAAGAAGCTCGCCTCCGTGCCCGGCGCGCCGACGTTCCTCCAGCCGGTGCAGGACCTGCGCGTCGGAGGCAAGCTGTCGAGCGCGCTTTATCAATACACCCTCCAGGGCGACAACCTGCCGGAGCTCGCGCTCTGGACCCGGCGGATGCTCGAGAGAATGCGCCGCCTGCCGCAGCTTACGGACGTAAACAGCGACCTTCAGGACAAAGGCCTTCAGGCGACGCTCGTGATAGACCGCCCCACGGCGGCCCGGATGGGCATCACGTCCCAGGCTATTGACAACACCCTCTACGACGCCTTCGGCCAGAGGCAGGTGTCCATAATATATTCCACCCTGAACCAGTACCACGTCGTCATGGAGGTGGCGCCGCGTTTCTGGCAGCACCCGACCTCCCTGAAATACATCTACGTCCCGACGTCCGGCGGCGGCCAGGCGCCCCTTTCCGCCTTCACGCACTACGAGCCGGAGAACACTTCGCTCTCCGTGAACCACGAGGGGCAGTATCCCTCCGTGACAATCTCCTTCAACCTCCGGCGCGGCGCGGCCCTCGGGGACGCGGTGAACGCCGTGGAGGACACGGCCAGGAAGCTCGGGCTTCCCGCGAGCATACGCGGGAGCTTCTCCGGGACGGCCCAGGCATTCCAGACCTCGCTCGCCAACGAGCCGCTGCTCATCCTCGCCGCGCTCGTGTCGGTCTATATCGTCCTCGGCATACTCTACGAGAGCTACGTCCATCCCCTTACGATACTGTCCACCCTTCCTTCGGCTGGCGTCGGCGCGGCGCTTGCGCTGATGATTACCGGCACGGACTTAAGCGTCATTGCGATGATAGGCATAATTCTTTTGATAGGAATAGTAAAAAAGAACGGTATAATGATGGTGGATTTTGCCCTGGAGCAGGAACGCAAGGACGGCAGGAACCCCGTGGACGCCATATACCAGGCGTGTCTCTTGAGGTTCAGGCCGATAATGATGACGACCATGGCGGCGCTTCTTGGCGCGCTGCCCCTGGCGATAGGCGGCGGAGTAGGCTCGGAGTTAAGGCGCCCGCTCGGCCTCACAATCGTAGGAGGGCTGATATTCAGCCAGATGCTGACACTTTTCACGACGCCGGTGATGTACCTGTACCTTGACCGTTTCAGGCTCTGGGTGCAGGGCAAACGGGCGGTTCACGCGAAGCAGCCGACGATTTCATCCGAACGCGGCGATGCTTAATTCTGGAGGGATATGAAGATATTAAAACTTATACTCGCGGCCCTTGTCCTCCCGGCCCTGGCGGCGTGCGCCGTCGGGCCGAACTACGTCCGTCCCTCCGCGGCAACTCCGCCCGCTTTCAGGGAGATAAGCGGCTGGAAGACCGCACAACCGGCGGACAACCGCATACGCGGGCAGTGGTGGAAGGTCTATAACGACCCGCTCCTGGACAGCCTCGAGGCGAAGGTGAACGTATCGAACCAGAACATCATCCAGGCCGAGGCGCAGTACCGGCAGGCGCAGGCCCTTGTCATGGCCGCCCGCGCCGCATACTTCCCGACCATCGGCGTCGGCGTGTCCTTTGCCAGGTCGAGCCCTTCGACGACCACGGTCTCCGGCTTCGGGGGAGGGTCCATTCAGCGCACGGAGTCCTCAGATTACTCCCTTCCCGTGAGCGCGTCGTGGGAGCCGGACTTCTGGGGCAAGGTAAGGCGCAGCGTCGAGTCCAACCGTGCCAGCGCCCAGGCCTCCGCGGCTGACCTTGCGACCGCGCGCCTCAGCCTACAGACCCAGCTTGCCCAGGACTACTTCCAGCTCCGCACGCTCGACGCCCAGAAAAAACTCCTCGACAGGACGGTCTCGCTGTATAAAGAATCGTTTGCGCTCACGACGAACCGCTACAACGCCGGCGTCGTGTCCGAGGCGGACGTCGCGCAGGCGGACACACTGCTCAAGACCACGGAGGCCCAGGACATTGACCTTGGCGTTCAGCGCGCCCAGCTCGAACACGCCATCGCCGTAATTGTCGGGACGCCGGCGTCCAGCTTCTCGATTTCACCTCTGCCGCTCAGCGTCTCCCCGCCGGCGATACCGGTCGGTGTGCCGTCGGAGCTTCTCGAGCGAAGGCCGGACATCGCCGCCGCCGAGAGGCGCGCCGCCGCCGCCAACGCCCAGATAGGCGTCGCCGAGGCGGCGTATTACCCCAGTATTACGCTCAGCGCGTCCGGCGGGTTTCAGAGTTCCAGTATCTCAAAGTGGCTCACATGGCCCTCCCGCTTCTGGTCTTTCGGGCCGTCCGTCGGCTGGACGATATTCGACGGGGGCTTAAGACACGCGCAGACGAAGGAGGCCAGGGCCGCATACGACGCGAGCGTCGCGGCATACCGCGAGACCACGCTTGTCGCCTTCCAGGAGGTGGAGGACAACCTTGCCGCACTGGGGATACTGGGGCAGGAGGCTGGCGCCGAGGATGCGGCTGTAAAGGCCGCAAAGAAGTCCACGGAAATCGCCACGAATCAGTACAAGGCAGGAGTCGCCGCATATCTTAACGTCATAACCGCCGAGAGCGCCGAGCTCGGGAACGAGAAAAACGCGATAAACATACAGGGCCAGCGCCTGAACGCGAGCGTGCTGCTTATCAAGGCCCTCGGCGGCGGATGGGACGCCTCGAGCCTCCCGAAGGGAAAGGAGCTTACCTCCTCCGGGAAGTAGCGCGATAACCCTGCATTCGGCTCGTCGTTCCCGCCAAGGCGGGAATCCGGGAATTTCCGGGCTGTTCCGTTCGTTGACGCCCGATTGGTGAAGTTCGTTCTCAGTAGATTCTATCGTTAATCGCTGTAACTCGTTATTTATCCTGAATTATAATAAAAAAATCACGGATTTTCCGACGGTATCGAAAATACGGCGAAAAACGCCCCAAAACAGGCCGTTTTGTGCAGAAAACCGGGCGCGGGGAAGGGGGTCGGATTTTCAGGGTAAAAGTGAAATTACCCTTTAATAACAAAGAGTTGGCGTGTATATAAACGATTATTTATAAGCCTGTCTCCGTTTTGCAACCGCTTGAAAAACAAGGAAAATTTTCATGGAAATTGCAGGTTCATGGCCTTTCGCGCCTCCGCCATCGTCTGTGCCGCCGCCTTCCTCGCGCGCTCTCCACCGGCAACAAGCAGCTCCCGCGTCTGGGCCTCGAGGCCCTTCAGGGCGGCTCTTTTTTCACGAAACGGCGCGAGGTAACTAATTAATATTTCAGACAAATATTGCTTGTGCCGGACGCATCCGAGCCGGCCTGCCCGGCAGTCGGAATCGGCTGAAGGCGCGTCAGAGGGCCTGAACGCCTTGTGGTAGTCCTGCGCGGAGCATATGTCCGGGTCTCCGGGGTCGGTCGCGTGGATTTTCTTTGGATCCGTAACGAGTTGCATTATTTTCCGCCCGATATTTTCCGGCGTCTCGTCCAAGAATACAGCATTATCAAGGCTTTTCGACATCTTCCTGCCGTCCGTGCCGGGGAGCCTGGGGGTATGCGAAAGGATGGCCTGCGGCTCCGGAAATACCAATGAAAACCGATGGTTAAACGCCCGGAGAATCTCCCGCGCAAGCTCTATGTGCGGCGCCTGATCCACACCGACGGGCACAGCCTCCGCCTTGTAGAGCGCAATGTCCGCCGCCTGAAGCACCGGATAACCCATCAACCCGTAGTTAGCGCCGCGTAAGTGCATGTCTTCTATCATGTTTTTCAGTGTCGGGTCCCGCTCCAGCCAAGGCATGGGGGTGAGCATCCCGAAGAGGAGATAAAGCTCCGCATGTTCCTTGACATCCGACTGGACAAAGACCGTGGAGCGCGTGAAATCTATCCCCAAAGCCCGCCAGTCAAGGGCCATTTCAATAATGTTTTCAGGTAGTTTAGAGGTATCTGAGGAGGTGGTGAGGGCGTGCCAGTCCGCAATCATGAAGAAGCGCTCGTGCTCGTCCTGCAGGGAAAGCCAGGCGCTAAGTGCGCCGACAAGGTGCCCGATATGCAGTCTGCCTGTAGGCCGCATCCCGGACAGGAGCCTCATAAAGGCAAACCGTTACCTTTTTGGGAAAAGGTAACACCAAAAACTCTTAAACTGGCCTTTGGCCCGGCTTTTTTATCATTATAATTCAAAGTCCCCCGCCTCCAGGTGCTCTTTTATGCGGTGCAGGAACTCGTTGGCCGTAACGCCGTCCACCACGCGGTGGTCGTATGAAAGCGCCAGATACATCATGGGCCTGATGGCTATGGCGTCCTCTCCAGTCGGTCGAGGCGGTAGACCGCCTTCGGATGGAAAATCGCCCTCTGTGGCCAGTCTACTGGCCGCCGCCGGTCTACCGGCCTCTGCGGTTACCACGACGGCTCGTTTTACAAGCTCTCCCATCCGGAGTATACCCACCTGCGGCTGGCTTATAATCGGCGTCCCGAAGAGGTTTCCGTGCCTGCCGGGGTTTGTAACGGTGAAAGTCCCGCCCGCCATCTCGTCCGGGGAAACCGTTCTGTCCCGCACCTTTATCGAAAGCTCGCTCACGGCCTTTGCCAGTTCGACGAGGGACTTATCCTCCGCGCCCCTTATAACCGGAACCATCAGTCCGCGCTCTGAATCCACGGCCACGCCAAGGTTTATCCGCCGTTTGGTCAGGATTACGTCACCGCCGCCGATAGACCGGCCTTCCTGGACGACGGAGTTCATGAGCGGAAACTCCTTCAGCGCCCGGATTGCCGCCGCCATGACAAAATGCATGTACGTAAGGTTTATCCCCACAGAAGCCTTGATTTTTTCCTTATTTTTTTCTCTTATCCCCACAATATTCTCAAAATCAACCTCCGTTACGGTCGTAACATGGGCGGATGTCCTTTTGCTGTAAACCATGTGGTCGGCGATTATTCTCCTCAGGCGGGAGAAGGGAACCTCTGTATCGCCGTCCTCTACCTCGTAAACCGGCGGCGTATATGTGCCGTAACCCCCGCCCGAAGCAGGTATTTCCACCTCCACAAGCCCTTCCAGGGGTCCTTTATGCGCAACATGGGGCGCCGGCGGCGCTAATCTGCCGGCTGCCGGTAGACCGGAAATAGCGCGCATGACGTCCGCTTTTGTAACTCGTCCGCCCTCGCCGGTGCCGGCGACAGTCTTTAAATCGATGCCGTATTCTATCGCCAGGCGCATGACCGCCGGGGAATAAAAGGCCGATTTATCAAAAGGTTTTGCCGTAATCTCGGCCTCCGCCCTGCGTTCTATCTCCGGCGGGGGCACTACCTCCTCATCGGGCCTGGTTTCACGCTTCGCCTCGGCGGCGGGGACTCCTTCAGGACGCGGCGGAGCCGGTAGACCAGCCTCGGGCTTGGCCGGGGCAGCCACCGGTTTCTTTTCCGGCGGCTGTTTTTCTAATTTTTCACCCACTTCAGCCGATTTTTCATCGATTCTCGCTATCAGCTCCCCCACTTTTATGGTTTCGCCTTCTTTGGCGATAATTTCGGAGAGGACGCCGGAGACGGGCGAGGGGATGTCCACGTCCGCCTTGTCCGTGGAGACGGTAACGAGCGGCTGGTCGGCCTTCACTGCCTGGCCCGCGTCCGCCAGCCACAGCGAAATCGTCCCCTCGGCTATGCTCTCCCCCATCTGGGGCATCTTAACGTCGGTCATTGTCAATACCCCGCCAGCTTCCGCGCCGCCGCGAGGACTTTGTCCCTGTTCGGCAGGATGTATTCCTCCATAGGCCCGGCGAAGGCGTTGGGAGTGTCCTTCGCTCCCACGCGCATCACGGGCGCGTCGAGATATTCGAAGGCGTTCTCCATGATTATCGCCGAGATCTCCCCTCCGATACCGCCGGTAACCCTGTCCTCGTGGACTATCAGCACCTTGCCCGTCTTCTTCGCGCATTCGATTATGGCGCGTCTGTCGAGCGGCAGGAGGGTTCTTAAGTCCAGCACCTCGGAGGATACCCCCTCCTTCTCAAGCTCTTCAGCCGCCGCGAGGCAGTGATACAGCGCGGAGCCGTAGGTTATGAAGCATATGTCGCCGCCCTCGCGCCTCAGGGCCGCCTTGCCGAGAGGGACGATATAGCTGTCCTCCGGGACGTCCTCCTTTATGCGCCGGTAGAGGAACTTATGCTCGAAGTATATCACCGGGTCGTCGTCCTGTATGGCGGCTATGAGAAGCCCCTTGGCGTCGAACGCCGTCGCGGGCGCGACTACCTTAAGCCCAGGCACGCGCGCAAACCACGCCTCCGGGTTCTGCGAATGGAAAAGACCGCCCCGCACGCCGCTCCCGGAGGGGCAGCGCACGACCATCGGGCACTTCGCGTGTCCGCCGTGCCTGAATCTCAGCGTCGAGGCCATGTTCACAAGCTGGTCGAACCCGCAGGCGATGAAGTCCGCAAACTGCATCTCCGCGACGGGCCGCATACCGGCGACGGCAATCCCTACAGCCGCGCCGTTTATCAGGGACTCTGAGATTGGCGTGTCGATTACGCGCTCCGGGCCGAATTCCTCCAAAAGCCCTTCCGTCGCCAGGAACGCCCCGCCGAGGGCGCCTATGTCCTCACCCAGAAGGATGACGTCAGAGTCCAGCCGCATGGCCTGCCGAAGGGCGTTATTTATGGCTTTTATGTAGGTCAGTTCCATGGCGTCGCGTAGAGTTCCGTCATCGCATCCGGGCCTGCCGGCTCCGGGGAGGATTCGGCGAATTTCACCGCCTCGTCCACGACGGCCTTTACCTTCTCCCCCGTCTCGGCGATAATCTTCGCCGCGTCGTATCCCTTCTTTTCGAGGAAGAATTCATACCTCTGAATCGGGTCGCGGCTCTCCCACTCGATAAGCTCCTCCTTCGTGCGGTAGGTAGCCATGTCGTGCTCGCTGTGGCCGGAGTATCGGTATGTCTTGCACTCGACAAGCTCCGGGCCTTCGCCGCGCCGCGCCTGGTTTATCGCGTGCTCCATGGCCCTTATTACGGCAAAGAGGTCGTTGCCGCTGCACACGTGGCCGTGGAAGCC
>JAKAHE010000100.1 GCA_021815285.1 Nitrospirota bacterium | reverse complement strand
AGGCGATAATAATAAATCCCGGAGCGTACACCCACACCAGCATCGCCATAAGAGACGCCATCGCAGCCGTGGGCGTCCCGACTGTCGAAGTCCATATATCGAACATCTACAACCGCGAGGAATTCAGGCAAAAGTCCTATATATCCGGGGTTGCGGCCGGCGTAATATCAGGCTTCGGGATAAACAGCTACCTGCTCGGTATCCGCGCCGCCTTGAGCATCATAAAGACTGGCGGGCACATAGATGACTGACAGGAGAGAGAAGAGGCTGGAGGGCCTTAGGGCGCGGTTTGTCTCCGAAGGCGCGGACGCATTTCTTGTAACGAACCTCACGAACGTCTCATACCTTACCGGCTTTACCGGCTCGTCGGGCTATGCTGTCGTGACGGACAGAAAGGCCGTGTTCATTACCGATTCGAGGTATCAGACCCAGAGCAGTGAAGAAGTGGAAGGCTATGATATAGTCATCCAGAAGGGGCGCATCTCGGAGGAATTAGGCAGGCTGCTTAAAGACATCGGGGCGCACAGGATAGCCTTCGAATCGAGAAACGTCTCGTTCGATTTTCACGGAGCGCTTTTCAAGGAAATGCCCGGCGCTGAATTTCTGCCGGTAAAGGACGCGGTGGAGAAGCTCCGGGCCGTAAAGGACGAGGACGAGATAGACCGGATTTCCGAGGCCGTAAGACGCGCCGAGGATGGGTTCCGGGAGAACATCTCGAGAATTGCCCCGGGCATGATAGAGAGCGAGACCGCGCTTGGGCTGGAGTTCAATATCCGGGGCCTCGGGGCCAGGAAGGTCCCTTTCGACATAATCGTCGCCTCAGGGGAGCGCGCCGCGCTCCCGCACGGCATAGCGTCACGCAAGGAGATGAAAGAAGGGGAGACCCTTATAATCGACTTCGGCGGCGAGGCATTCGGCTACCAGTCCGACCTGACCAGGAGCGGCGTCCTGGGCGAGCCTGACAGGAAGCAGTCCGAGATATACGACATAGTCCTGGAGGCCCAGAGGCGGGCGATAGAGAAGGTAAAGGCGGGGGTGTCCTGTCGGGAAGTTGACGAGGCGGCGAGGGGCTATATTGCCTCGAAGGGCTTCGGAGATTATTTCGGCCATGGCCTTGGACACGGAGTCGGCCTTGAGGTGCACGAGGCCCCGGCGGTATCTTACATGAGCGAAGACATTCTGAAAGAGGGGATGGTGATAACGATAGAGCCGGGGATATACATGCCCGGATGGGGCGGTTTCAGGATAGAGGACATGGCGCTGGTGACGGCGGAAGGCTGCGAGGTGATGACGTCGCTTCCCAGGGGCATCGATTTTAAATAATACCAGTCTGCCGGAATGTTTCCGGCCATATCGTAAACGAGGTCGGCCTGCCGGCCTGACAGGAGGTAATTTATAGTGATTTCGACCGCGGAGTTCCGTAACGGCACGAAGATAGAGATAGACGGCGAGCCGTTCGTTATAGTAGAGTTCCAGCACGTAAAGCCGGGCAAGGGCGGCGCGTTCGTCCGGACGAAGCTCAAAAGCCTCAGGACCGGCAACGTCATCGACCGCACGTACCGCTCAGGCGAGAAAGTGGAGACGCCGAACCTCGAAGAGCGGACGATGCAGTATCTGTATAATACCGGCGAGGAATATTTCTTCATGGATTCCGAGAGCTACGAGCAGTTCTCTATGACCGCCGACCACATCGGCGACGGGGCGAAATGGCTCAAGGAGAACATGATGGCGCAGGTCCTGTATCACAACGGGGAGCCGATAAACGTGGAAGTCCCGATGTTCGTCGAGCTGAAAGTTGTAAAGGCTGACCCCGGCGTGAAGGGCGACACGGCCTCCGGTGGGACGAAACCCGCGACGCTCGAGACGGGCGCGGTGGTAAAAGTCCCCCTGTATCTCGAAGAGGGCGAGGTCATAAAGATCGACACCAGAACCGGTGAATATCTTGAGAGGGTCAAGTAGTCTGCCCAAAAACGGAGCGGATAATAAATGAACCTTAAAGAAATAAAAGAGCTTATAGAAGTTCTTAAAGACTCGGACATTGCCGAGATAGAGCTTGAAAAGGCGGGGACGAGAATCAGGCTTAAAAAAGGCCTTGGTGGCCATGAAAAAGTCCATCTGCCCCCGGCGAAGGAGGAGCGCGCCGTTCAGGCCGCGCCGCAGATTGCCGCGCCGGCGCCGGAGCCTCCTGCTGAGGCGGACAAAAACCTTTTCACGGTAGCCTCGCCTATTGTCGGGACTTTCTACCGTTCGCCATCTCCGGACGCGGCGGTTTATGTCGAGGTTGGCGACGTGGTTAAGAAGGGGCAGATACTCTGCATCATCGAGGCCATGAAGCTTATGAACGAAATAGAGGCCGAAGTAAGCGGAAAGATAGCGGCCATCCTCGTGGATAACGCCCAGCCGGTCGAGTATGGCGAGCCGCTTTTCCATATCGAGCCTGTCTGAACCTGCCAAAGTCTGAGGTAAAGCTTGTTCAAAAAAATACTGATTGCCAACCGGGGCGAGATTGCCCTTCGCATAATCCGCGCCTGCAAGGAGATGGGTATAAAAACGGTCACGGTACACTCCACCGTGGACGCCGAATCCCTGCACGTCCGTTTCGCGGACGAGTCCATATGCATCGGCCCGGCTGACTCCGCCGGCAGCTACAGGAACATACCGGCCATACTCTCCGCCGCCGAGATAACGGACTCCGAGGCCATTCACCCCGGATACGGATTCCTGGCCGAGAACGCGAATTTCGCCGAGATGTGTGAGACCGCCGGGATAAAGTTTATAGGCCCTACTCCTGAAAATATCCGGCTCATGGGCGACAAGGCAAAGGCCAAGGAGACGATGGCCAAATCCGGCATACCGGTAATTCCGGGGAGCAAGGGAACGGTCGGGAGCGAGGACGAAATACTCGCCCTCGCATCCAGGATAGGCTACCCGGTCATAATCAAGGCATCCGCAGGCGGCGGAGGGCGCGGGATGCGCGTCGTGCATTCCGCCGGAAGCCTCATAAACTCCTTCCTCATGGCGCAGGCCGAGGCCATGTCCTCGTTCGGGAACCCTGAGGTATACATCGAAAAGTTCGTGATTGAGCCAAGGCACGTCGAGGTACAGATACTCGCGGACGAAAAGGGCAACATAATCCATCTCGGCGAGAGGGACTGTTCCGTGCAGAGACGGCACCAGAAGCTCATAGAGGAATCTCCGTCCCCGGCGCTCACGCCGAAGATGCGGAAGAAGATGGGCGAGGCGGCCATTGCCGCGGCGAAGTCCGTGAAATACAGGAACGCCGGTACCGTGGAGTTCATAGTCTCCGGCGAGAAGTTCTTCTTCATGGAGATGAACACCCGCATACAGGTGGAACACCCCGTCACGGAGATGGTCACGGGGATAGACCTCATTAAAGAGCAGATAAAGGCGGCGGCGGGGCTTACGCTCAAGTACAGGCAGGACGACATAAAAATAAACGGTCACAGTTTCGAGTGCAGGATAAACGCGGAAGACCCGCAGAAGTTCACCCCGTGCCCAGGCAAAATAACAACATACAACGCCCCAGGAGGTCCCGGCGTGCGCGTCGATACGGCGGTCTATTCCAACTATACCGTCCCGCCGAACTACGACTCCATGATTGCGAAACTCATCGTCCACGGAAAAGACAGGGAAGAGGCTATGGCGAGGATGTCGCGCGCGCTCGAGGAATTCATAATCGAAGGCATCAAGACGACCGTCCCGCTTCACAGGCGCATATTCCTGGACCCTGTTTTCCGCTCCGGTAAGTTCAGTACCGCGTTCCTAGAGATATTCAACAAGCCATGAACGGCCATTACGCGCGGCCCGCGGGAATAGTCCGGGGCCTGCATGTCATAACGGAAGCGCCGGGGGTGCGCGGGGCGATGGGGCATGAGGAGATAGTCCGTGAGGCGCTCTCCGGAGGCGCGAGGCTCGTTCAGTTTCGGGATAAGTCGCTCCCGAAGGACGAGTTCAGGAACATGGCCTTCAGGCTAAGAGATATTACGAGCGGTCTCGCGGTGTTTATAGTAAACGACGACCTCGAAACCGCGCTTGACTGCGAGGCCGACGGGGTTCACCTCGGGCAGGACGACATGCCGCTCCCGATGGCGCGGGAGATTGCCGGAGACAGGCTCATAATAGGCATATCGACGCACTCGCTCGAAGAGGCGCTTGCTGCCCAGGCAGGCGGCGCGGATTATATCGGCTTCGGTCCGATATTTAATACCGCCACAAAAGACGCCGGGGAGGCGAAAGGGCCTGGCGCAATACGTCATATCCGGGATAAAATAAAAATCCCTATTGTCGCCATAGGCGGAATAAAACTCGAAAACGCGGCAGAGGTATTCGATGCCGGGGCGGATGCCGTGGCCGTAATATCCGCAATCTCCAGGGCGAAGGACGCGGCGGGCGCGGCAAGAAGATTCGTAGAGCTGTTTAACAGGAGGTTCTGATGCGCAGGCTGGCAATTTCAATTGCATTATTGTCTGTTGTATTGTTGATGGTGTCCGGATGTTCAAAAGGCGGTGGGAACGTCATAAAAATCGGCGTTGCCGGGCCGATGACAGGAGACCAGAGCCGCTACGGCGTGGATTTCAAAAACGGCGTGAACATGGCGGTCGAGGAATGGGCGCAAAATGGCGGCGTGATGGGTAAGAAGGTGAAAGTCATCATAGAAGACGACCAGCACGACCCCAAGCAGGCGGTGTCCGTAGCCGACAAGCTCACTAACGAAGGCATAGCGGGAATTATCGGACATTTCAATTCGTCGTGCTCGATACCGGCGTCTAAGATTTACATGGACGGAGACATACTCATGATAAGCCCGTCCACGACTGAGCCGCAATTCACCGACCAGGGATACTGGAACACATTCCGCGTATGCGGGAGGGACGACCAGCAGGGGAAGGTCGCGGCGGATTTTGTAACCGGAGCGCTTAAGAAGACGCAGATTGCAGTAATAAACGACAGGACGACATACGGCCAGGGCATAACCGACGAGTTCAAGAAAAACCTCCCTCCGCAGGCGAAGGTGGTTTACGACGGCAGCATAATCCAGGGCGACAAGGACTTCAAAAGCGTCCTGGCCAGCATCAAGAACGCAAACCCGGAAGTCGTCTATTTCGGCGGCATGTATCCGGAGGCCGGCCTGCTCGTAAAACAGGCGAGAGAGATAGGTCTTGACGCTATATTCGTCGGCGGAGACGGCGCAATGGACCAGAAGCTCATCGACATCGCCGGAGACGACGCGAACGGCTTCTACATAACCTTTACTCCCGATCCCTCCAGCATACCGAGCGCGAAAGGCTTCCTTGCCGGATACAAGGCGAAATACGGCGAGCCCGGCCCGTATTCCATCTATGCCTACGTCGCGGCGGACATCATGCTTCAGGCAATAAACGACACGAAGTCCACGGACGGGAAAGTCCTTGCGGCCTATCTCCACAAAAACAGCTTCGACACGCCGCTTGGGAAGATACAGTTCAGCAAGAACGGCGACAACGAGAACGCGCGATGCGTGATGTGGGAAGTCGAAGGCGGCAAGTTCGTCCAGGTGACAAAGTGAAGGATATAGCCGTCCGCACGAAGAGGCGCGTGGAGATGCTGAACATAACGGACGAGGTGCGGCGCGCCGTTGGCGAGAGCGGCGTCATGGACGGAATATGCCACGTCTTCGTGCCGCATACAACTGCGGCGGTTACCATAAACGAGAACGCGGACCCGGACGTCGTCCGGGACATCGAGACGCATATGTCGAGGCTTGTTCCGGAGGACGGCGGTTTCAGACACTCGGAAGGCAATTCGGACGGGCATATAAAGTCCAGTCTCTTCGGCTGTTCCGAGACCGTTTTCGTCGAGGGCGGAAAACTCGTCCTCGGCACGTGGCAGGGAATATATTTCTGCGAGTTCGACGGCCCCAGGAGCAGGAAAGTTTTTGTGAAAGTTTCATAAGTCGCAGATTGTCATGCAGCTTTTACGTATGTCATTCTGGGCGAAGCGAAGAATCTGCTTAAGTAGCTGCCACATTTGTGGGGCATATTTAAAACCGCCTGATAAATCAGGCAGCTACAATAGGCACAAATGCCGGTTCTGCTGTACGATTGACTCTGAGGTATTCTATGCACCAATGCAATGCCGAGAAAAACAAATCGAAATGCACGTGCACCTATGAGCCCTGCCCGCGCAAGGGCATGTGCTGCGAGTGCGTCTCTTATCACAGGAAATCCGGGGAGCTTCCCGGCTGCTTCTTCAGCCCGGAGGACGAGAGATCTTACGACCGCTCATACGAGCGGTTCGTCAAGTCCCTTACGAGGAAATAGGAGGGAGACGGCATGGCAAGCGGCGTAAAACCCTCCTGCGTTATATGCGCATGGAGGCAGACGTGTAAAAAACAATTCGGCATGGCAGACCCTTCAAGGTGTCCGGAATTCTCGCGGGACGTAAGCGTGAAGGACTATCCCGGAAAGAAGGGTATCAAGCTGATAATCCAGGGAGCGCCCGGTTCCGGTAAGACGACGCTTGTCGAGCGGCTGATTACGAGGCTTCAGGACATGAGGCTGGGCGGATTTCTTACCCGCGAGATAAAAGAACACGGCGAGAGGAAGGGATTCAAAATCGTTACGCTCGACAAGCGCGAAGGAATACTCGCGCACGAAAAAATTCCCGGTCATCAGAAGGTCGGGAAGTATACCGTAAAGATGGAAGACCTTGAGAATATCGGCGTAAAGTCCGTCGAGCGCGCGCTCGCCCATGACGACGTCGTGGTCATAGACGAAATAGGGAAGATGGAGCTTATGAGCGTCCATTTCAAGGATATTGCCGTGGTAGCGCTGGAAGGGGAAAAGCCGCTCGTGGCCACCGTCCCGGCTGAAGGCCCGGCTTTCGTCGAAGAGATAAAGGCGCGGCAGGACGTGCATCTCCTTACGATAACGGAGTCAAACCGCGACGAGATCCTGGAAGAGGCGGTAAGGATTATCAGGGGCGATATTCCTTGAGGGTATTGGGGTTGATACCGGCGTACGACGCGCAGGGGTCGGTAGGTCAGGTGGCAGGGAAGGCGATTGGGTATCTGCCGGAGGTATTGGTTATAAACGACGGAAGCTCCGACGATACGGCAGCCGAGGCATCCGGGGCGGGCGCGAAAGTAATCTCCCACCCGCAAAACATGGGGAAGGGCGCGGCGCTTAAAACCGGGTTTGATTATGCCCTCGAGAATGGATACGACGCCGTCCTGACGCTTGACGCCGACGGTCAGCACGACCCGGACGAGATTCCGAAGCTTCTGGCCGCCGCATCGCCAGACGTCGGGATTGTCATAGGCGCGAGGCTCTCGGAGAAGGACAAGATACCGCCCGCCAGATACTGGGCCAATATGGTCGGCGTGAAGTGTATCTCCTGGCGGGCAAGAAACAGGCTCCTGGACTCCCAGTCGGGCTTCCGGATATACTCTGCGGAACTCCTGCGTGTCATGAAGGTTCGCGCAAACGGTTTCGAGGCGGAATCCGAGATGCTCATGCGAGCAGGGCGGATGGGGTTTACGATAAAAAGCGTCCCCGTCAGGACGATTTACAACGAAGAGGCACTTAGGAAAAGCCATTTCAGGACGGTTCCGGACACGTATCACATATGCA
>JAKAHE010000099.1 GCA_021815285.1 Nitrospirota bacterium | reverse complement strand
GCCCCCCTACTTGCCCCGGTTTGGCGCGCCCGGCAGGACTCGAACCTGCGGCCCACAGCTTAGAAGGCTGTTGCTCTATCCACCTGAGCTACGGGCGCATATTTGAAGGGCCCGGACAGTCGGCCCCTCTTAAGGCCAGCCTGCCCAAGCCCGTCGCCCACTTGGTCGGGGCGAGAGGATTTGAACCTCCGACACCCTGCTCCCAAAGCAGGTGCGCTACCAGGCTGCGCCACGCCCCGCTCAGAAGGGAAATATATACACCAGCCGCCGGGCAAAGTCAACAGTTTTCGTTAAGGAAGTATATCACGGGGCTGTAAAAGTTTGCTACCTCGCCGGTATCCTCGTCAGGGTGTTGCCGAGACGGTTCGCCACCCAGATGTTCGCGCCGTCGAAGGCTATTGATTCGCCATAGGAGATACCTGCGTCAAAGGTCTGGGGATACCACTGTAAAAACGCCGCCCTGTATTGTTTCAAGACAGCAACATGTCCCTCGCCGTCCGCCGACGCCACGGCGGCGGCAATGAGGAGCATGGAGAACGTCAACAGGCAGATGCGGAACAGATTTCTCATAAAAAAGACCTCCTTTGTGTTATGGGAAAAATCTGGATTCCCGATTAGGGCATTCGGGAATGACGAACTGTGGTGCGTTCAAAATGACATCTTCACCTCTTTAACGCCCTCGCCTCCTTCGATTGGATTTAACTCCGATAAGCAAATCTGAATTATAATGGCTTTTACGCAATTAAGCTACTTTTATTTTATGTAAATACAACATTCCCTGGATTCCCGCTTTAGCGTGGAATTACGGATGCAGTTTGCTTATACCGCGCGTTGGACTCCAGGAGTAAAACTCATCGGTCGGGAAAGTTCGTTTTCGATAGCAGTTACGGATTATTACTGGAACCTGTGGATTGTTAAGGCGTAAGTGAGAGAAAATCGAGTTTTTCCCCCGGTATCGAAAACGGGGCGAAAACAGGCCGTTTTCGGCCTGTTTTGCGCAAAAAACGGGGGCGCGGGGAAGGCTACTTTTTTACCAGTTCGCGCCCGGTTTCGTATGCCTCGCGCAGGGCGGTAGGGTGAGATTTTATCTCGCCTTTGGCGTCAATTCGGGCGTAAAGGAGGTTTTTCCAGTGCAGGACGCCGATGGCGTCAAAGAAATATTTCGCTGTAAAAACAGCGCCTTGGAAGGCTTCAGGGACTCCGGAACCGGCGGTGGAAATAAATACCCCGCGCCTCTGAATATCGCCGTGACGCCTGGGGAGAGGCTCCTTCAGGACGTATTTCCTCGCCCAGAGGCACTGGCAACGGTCAACAAGCGTCTTTGCCCAGGCGCTTAACCCCATGAAATATATGGGAGAAGCGAGCACGACGTGGTCTGCCTCGATGATCTTGTCGAGTATCGGCTGGAAGGCGTCCTCGACCTCGCAACGCCCGGTTTTGTAGCACCTTCCGCAGGAAATACAGGGGTCAAAACGCACCCTGCTCACCTGAATAAGCTCCGTTTCCGCGCCGGCGTCCGACGCGCCGCGCAGAAGCTCGGCAAGCAGGGTTTCCGTATTTCCGCCGGACCTTGGACTACCTGAAAAACCTAATACTTTCATTAAGTTATTTTACAGACCTCATGTACATTATGAGCGAATTCATCTCGGTTGAGTCGTCAGGAAGCGGTTTACCATTCATGTTTTCCGTTATGCAGCCGTTGACCACGTTTTTCAGGGCGGGGTCGCCGGGATATTTCGCGGTATCTTTTTTAATGTTTTCAGTAGTTTTGTGGCATGTCGCGCATGATTTTCCGTTCGTGCCGAGTGATGTGCCGTAGAACAGTTTTTTCCCTGTTTCCACAGACGGTCCGCCATCGGCATATGCCGTATAACACACTGAAAATACAAGAAAAACAAGTGCCAACACCCATGCGGTACGCTTCATGATACCTCCCTGGATATGGTGAGTTACGGGTTGCACTTCCCGCAGATTGATTTGAACAGCGTGGTGCTTAGGTAACGGTCGCCCCTGTCCGGGAAAAGTGTAACGATTGTGCCGGATTTGAGGGCTTTTGCGGCCTGAATCGCGCCCGCCATGGCCGCCCCGGAGGACATGCCGACGAATATGCCTTCCTTGAGCGCCAGGTCGCGGGCGGTCTCGTACGCAAGGTCGTCGTTTATTGTCAGCTTGTCGTCGAGCTTCGAGGGGTCGAATATCTTCGGGACTATGGCCTCTTTCATGTTCTTGAGGCCCTGTATCTTGTGTCCCATTACCGGCTCTACGCCGATGATTTTTATGGATTTATCGTATTCCTTGAGCCTCTTTCCGACGCCCATTATGGTGCCCGTGGTGCCGATTCCGGCCACGAACGCGGCGACTTCACCCTTTGTCTGCGTATAGATTTCAGGCCCTGTCGTTTCGTAATGGGCGCTTACATTATATCCGTTTGCGAACTGGTTCGGCATGAAATAGACTTCCGGCGCGGCCTCAAGAATCCTGTGCGCCTCTCGTATGGCGCCGTCGGTGCCTTCCGGGGCCGGTGTGAGGACAATCTCCGCTCCAAGGGCCTGAAGGATACTTCTTCGTTCCAGGGAAACACACTCCGGCATGGTGAGCTTCAGCCTGTATCCCTTTGCCGCGGCGACCATGGCAAGCCCTATGCCGGTATTGCCCGACGTCGCCTCGAGGATAACCCTGTCCCCTGTAAGGAGCCCCTGCTCCTCGGCTTTCAGAATCATGTAGAACGCGGGCCTGTCCTTGACGGAGCCGCCGGGGTTTGCGCCTTCAAGCTTCGCCATAATCCGGACATGCGGGTTCGGGTTTATGTTCCGTATCTCCACTAAAGGGGTGTTTCCGATGGAGTCAAGCACACTCATTATATGTTGCCGTCCTTTCAGGGCCAAAAAGACCGCTGGACTCGCTTCATGAGGAGGCCGGGTCTTGATAATAATCCATTATCAGTATAAATTCATGGACAGGCGCTGTCAACCAAAGTTATAATGTCTGCCATGGATATTTCTCTTCCAAGGCTTACAATATCCGCCCCGCACAGGAGTTCCGGCAAAAGTACCGTTACGATAGGGCTTTGCGCCGCACTCTCTGCCAGGGGCCTGAAAGTTCAGCCTTTCAAGAAAGGGCCGGATTTCATAGACCCCATGTGGCACGAGGCCGCGACGGGCAGGCCGTCCTATAACCTCGATTTCCACATGATGGGCGCTGAGAAGATTCTGAAAAGCTTCCAGAGACGCGCAGAAGGCGCGGATATATCAATAATAGAGGGCAACATGGGCCTCTACGTCGGGATGGACATCGAGGGGGCCGATTCCACCGCCGGGCTGGCAAGGCTCCTTAAATCTCCCGTCCTTCTTGTAATAGACTGCCACGGCATGACCAGGGGCATTGCTCCGCTCGTAAACGGGTTCCGCGGCTTCGAGCCGGATACGAAGATCGCCGGAGTGATACTTAACAAGGTAAAGGGGGCCAGGCACGAAAAGAAGCTCCGGGAGGCGGTCGAGCGGTTCTGCGGCGTGCCTGTGCTCGGGGCGTTGCCGCACAGGGAGGAGATGGGAATCAGGATGCGGCACCTCGGCCTTGTGCCGTCAAGGGAGGAGGAAGGGCTCCTGCCGGTTATCTCGGAGATGCAAAGTATTATAGCCGAGAACCTCGACCTGGATAAAATAATCGAGATAGCCTCGTCTGCCGACCCGCTTCCGGCACAGAAAAAGGAGGAAACGGTCATTCCGGAGCCTGTCGTCCGGATTGGCATGGCGATGGACAGGGCGTTTACGTTCTATTACCCCGAGAACCTCGAGGCGCTCCGGGCGGCGGGCGCGGAACTCGTCCCGTTCTCGCCCATAAACGACGAAATCCTGCCGAAAGTGGATGCGCTATATATAGGTGGGGGGTTCCCGGAGGTTCACATGGAGGCCCTCGAAAAGAACGTCTCCATGAGAAAGGCGGTAAAGGACGCCGCCGACGCCGGAATGCCGATTTACGCCGAGTGCGGCGGCCTTATGTATCTATGCGGGAGCATTGCCTGGGAAGGGCGCGTGTGCCGTATGGCAGGGGTTTTCCCGTACGCGATAAAGATGTCAAAACGGCCCGCCGGTCATGGCTACGTCCTGCTACGCCCAACGGGCCGTGGCTCATGGCCGATATTCGCGGAAGGAATAAAGGCGCACGAGTTTCATCATTCGAGCATAGAGAGTATCGGCGAGGATGCGGGATTTGCCTTCATGGTTCTCCGGGGCGGGGGAGTGGACGGTAACCACGACGGCATGGTATATAAAAATGTGCTGGCCGCTTACGCGCACATACATTCCCTCGGCACGCCCGGCTGGGCGCCGGCGTTTGTGGATTTAATAAGAAAAACTTCCATGTATACCGGCAAGGTGAGTTATTAATTAAATTTATAAATATTTTAAAATTTTCTATATTGATGCTATTAAAAAAGCTTGACAACCTGCATTTACAGACTTATATTATCAGCGAAAATAAACGGCGTTTTAAAATCGATTCCTGAAAATCGTAACCTCCGGCAATAAAACGCGAAGTTTATTCTTTCCCGTCCGATGTCCGGGTCGTAAAGCCGCGGAACAAGGCAGAACGTCAAGCCATTCTTATAGAATCACAGGTGTCGCTGGGGCGTCTGTGGGTGACAGGGTAACTCTCTTAACAGGAGGTAGCAAGATGCCGACGATTGAATTCAAAGGCAAATCTTACGAAGTTGACGAGGACGGATATTTGATTAACCTGAACGAATGGAACGAGGATGTCGCCGGCTTCCTGGCGGAGCAGGAAGAAGTCGAGATGACCCCCGCGCACTGGGAAGTTGTCAATTTCCTCAGGGATTACTACGCGGAATATAAGATAGCCCCGATGATCAAGATACTGGTCAAGGCCATTGGCGCAAAGCTCGGGCCGGAGAAAGGCAATACAAAGTACCTCTACTCGCTTTACCCCGCCGGGCCCGCGAAGCAGGCCTGCAAAATCGCCGGGCTTCCCAAGCCGACCGGCTGCGTATAGTCAAATCGGAAGCGGTTTTATGGTCCCGTCCCGCTCAAACGAGCGGGACGGGATAAGCGTCAACCGGTCTTGAAGGAAGGAGATCGATGGAATTTTCTCTGCTTACGATAATCTTTTCCCTTATGGCCTATGGAGCGGCGGCTGTTTTCGTCTTCGGCATTCTCTGCAGGATAATGGTATACGCCAAGACCCCGTCCCCACTTAAAATCCCTACCACGCCAGCCCCAACAACCTCTTTCGGCGCAGGTGTCCGCGTCTTGAGCGAAGTATTGCTGTTCAGGAGTCTCTACAGGAGCAACAAATGGACATGGCTGGGCGGCGTGGTCTTTCACTGGGCCTTTCTGCTCGTGGTGCTGAGGCACCTCCGTTATTTCCTTTATCCATTGCCCTCCTGGGATATGAAACTTCAGAGCATAGGCATATATGCCGGGATAGTCCTCCCGATAGCGGTGCTGTATCTCCTGATGAGGCGCACCACGGTAGACAGGACAGTATTCATATCCTCCCTGGCGGATTACTTCGCGCTTGCCCTGATTTTCTTTATAGCCGGAACCGGCCTGCTTATGAAGTTCTACGAGCGGCCGTTCATGGTGGACATAAAAGGCTTTGTGTACGGGCTTGCCACATTTAATTTCTCCGCCGTGCCGACGGATCCGGTTTTTCTCGCACACATTACCCTGGTGATGATACTGCTTGCGTACTTCCCTTACAGCAAGCTGGTGCATGCGCCGGGGATATTCTTCAGCCCGACGAGGAATCAGGCGGACAACCCAAGGGAGAAAAGGCACGTAACCCCCTGGTCGCCGAACCTTACTTAAGGAGATTTCAAATTGGCAAAAGTAAAGTTTGAGGTCCCGGAACTGACCGGAGAAATAATAGTACCCGGCCTTAAAGAAGATGCTGCTGCGGCAATAAAAAGCCATAACGCGCCAGTGAAGGACATGACCGACCTGGGTTTTCCCACGGAGCTTGTCCCGGACTGGAAGGAGAAGGCGGTCGCCAAGTTCGCCGAGCTTCTCAAGAAGTATCGCTCGCTCAAGGTTTTCATGGACATCTGCGTCAAGTGCGGCGCTTGTACCGACAAATGCCATTTTTACCTAAGCACCAAGGATCCGCGCAACATGCCGGTGGCGAGGGCTGAACTTCTGAGAAAGGTATATCGCCGTTACTTCACCACCGCCGGCAAGGTCCTGGGCAAGCTTGCCGAGGCCGAGGATTTGACACGGGAAGTCCTGGATGAGTGGTATACTTATTTCTACCAGTGTACGGAGTGCAGGCGCTGTTCGCTCTTCTGCCCTTACGGGATAGACACGGCAGAGATAACCATGGCCGCAAGGGAGATGATGGACACTGTGGGCCTTGGCGCCAAGTATCCTCTTCAGACCATAAACAAGGCTATCACGATAGGCAACAACCTCGGTATGCCAGGCCCGGCCATCCGCAGCACGCTCGACTTCATGGAGGAGGACATCAAGGAGCAGACGGGCATCCCCGTGAAGTTCCCGATGGATGTCAAGGGAGCGGACGTTCTGCTTATAACCCCTTCGGCTGATTTCTTCGCCACTCCGCATGTCGAGTCGCTCGCCGGATACGCGAAGGTATTCCACCAGGCCGGGATTTCCTGGACGCTCTCGTCATATGCCTCCGAGGCCGGCAACTTCGGCATGTTCAACGGCAACTACGAGCACATGAAGAAGATTGCCAGCAGGATAAAGGTGGCCATAAACGAGCTGAAGCCCAAGAGACTCATACACGGCGAGTGCGGCCACGCCTGGCGCGCAGCCTACAGTTTTTGGAATACCCTTATCGGGCCGTTCGATTCACTCGACCCCAAGTATCCCGCGCCGCAGCATATCTGCGAGTTTACGTACGACCTGATAAACCGGGGTGCGCTGAAGCTCGACAAAACGGCCAACGACGATTTCGTCGTTACGTTCCACGACTCCTGCAACGTCGCCCGCGCGTCGAGGATGGGCAACAGCCCCGGAGGCCAGTTCGAGATACCGAGGGCCATAATCAGGGCCACATGCAACAAGTTCGTCGATATGCATCCGGACACCATACGCGAAAAGACGTTCTGCTGCGGCGCCGGGGGAGGACTGCTCGCGGACGAGATAATAGACCTTCGCATAAAAGGCGTCATGCCGAGAATGCAGGCGTACAAAGCAATCAAGGACAGCCACGGAGCAAACTTCTTCGCGCTCATCTGCGCAATATGCAAGGCACAGTTCACGAAGGTCTTCCCGTATTACGGCTATGAGATGGAGGAGGTCGGCGGAGTGCACCAGCTCGTGAGCCGCGCGATTGTTCTGGGCGGGAAGGAGGGCATATAATGAGGAAACCAATCCTTGTAGTGCTGTTCATATCCCTCCTGGCCGTAATCGGCGCAGGATGCTCCAACGAGCGCGTTGCCAAGCCGGAGCTCAAGGGCACAGGGCCGCTCGCGCTGAAGCTTCCTCCGGGAATTCTCTCCCCGGAATACCATCAGCCGGTGGATTGCTGGAAAGACCATCACATGGACATCCTTGAAAGAGGCGACTACAACAAGCACGAGTGCATGCTCTGCCACGATGCGAACACTTCGTGCAACAACTGCCATGATTATGTAGGCGTCAAAAGGGTCTC
>JAKAHE010000098.1 GCA_021815285.1 Nitrospirota bacterium | reverse complement strand
TATTAACATGCAATCGCCTCGGCGGGAAAGGGGGACTTCCAATCCCCCTTACATCCCCCTGGGCAAGGATGCCATTCATCCCCGCGTCAAGACGCGGGGTATTCTGGCATGGCTTTCATAAAAACAGCATGTTGTATAATTAGTTATATTCCCGCCGCCATTTGTTTCGGTTGGGCCTTTTGACAAAAATGATAATTACCGATAATATTGAGTTGCGGTTTTAAAACCTCATGTTTTCCAGTTCTGCCGTGTTATCATTAACCTCTGAAATTACCAATGGACAAAACCAGCCGTTTTTACGAAATAGACCTTTTGCGCTTTTTTGCCGCGCTCGCCGTGGTCATGTATCACTACACCTTCCTGGGTTACACAGCGGGGGACATGGCGGTTAAATACGCCTCTTTTGCGCCCGTATCCAAATACGGCTTTCTCGGCGTGAATCTCTTTTTTATAATAAGCGGCTTCGTAATCCTTAATTCCGCCCGTAACAAGTCCGCAAAAAACTTCCTTATATCCCGCATGGTGCGCCTGTATCCCGTTTTCTGGGTAAGCTGTTCCCTGACCTTCCTTGTCCTGTTGATTATCGGCGGGACAAGGTTTGAGCCGGGCCTTAAGGTTTACCTGGTAAACATGACAATGCTGAACAAACTGTTCGGAGTCAAACCTGTTGACAGCGTATACTGGTCTTTGTTTTACGAGATACGCTTTTATTTTTTCATATTCATGCTTCTGGTATTCGGGAAGATCAAGTGGATGAAAACCCTGCTGGGACTGTGGCTTGCGGCCTCTTATCTTTTCTATGCATTCTGGCAGAACGACTCGAAGTACGTCGGGTACGTCCTCATGTATAACTACAGCGCCTATTTCATAGCCGGCGCCGTTTTTTTCCTGATTGTTTCAGAAGGCGTCGATTTCTATAAGCTTTTTTTGTTGTTCGCAAGCTATCTGTTCTCCATTTTCACCGTAAAAGAATACCTCGCCTATTTGACTGCGCGCTTCAAAACTCATTTCAGCCTCTATACCGTTGCCATATGTATCACATTGTTTTTCATGGTGTTTTACCTGATTTCCACAAACAGGACAAAGGCGATAAGCTACCGGAAGTTCGCCGTCCTGGGGCTCCTGACATACCCCATATACCTTCTGCACCAGAATATCGGGTTTGCGCTTTTCAATATCTCGCACACCTATATAAATAAGTATGCGCTTCTTATCATCATGATTTTACTGGTGTTTCTGCTCTCTTTGCTTGTGCATTTCAAGGTGGAGAAGGTATACGCCGGGCGTTTCAGGAAGATGCTGGAGAGGCTATTCGGATATATCGAGAGCCGTATCATAACGATAAAAAATGGGGCGCCAGGGCCAGGTGATTTTTAAGAGTTTCTGCGCCCCCGGAGAGGTATTTTGCCGTTTTTCAGTTCCGCGCGATTTTCAGACGCAGAGCCTCAGGATGCGGGAATGAAGGTCTTGCAGTCGGCGTGGTTTTCGTGGTGGCCGACCGTTATTCCAGGCGCGCTGCAAATAAGGGAGCTGTTGAATTTGCAGTTCTTCACCTTGCATGCGCCGATGCCCAGGTTCTCCGAAGCCCCGGCATGGTGTCCCTTGCTGGTAAAGGTATCGCACGCGGGATGGTGTCCGCCGATGTTTATGGCAATGGCGTGACACTCCTTGTTCCTGTTGAAGGCACACTCGTTTACCGAACATGCAAGCACCTTTGAGATGTCCATAATTAACCTCCGTTTTTAAGTTTACTCATAAGCTTAACCGCCCTTGTAATGGCTGTCAAATCGCCTTTTCCGGGATTCCCGGCTCATTGCAGGCATATCGTTTCGGGTGTATAATATTAATAGTGATAGCTGTTATCACCCCCATAGGGGTTTGGCTTATAAAAAGGGGGCTGAATATGAAAGCATTAATACTCGTTTTCTCGGCGGTTCTGGCCCTGGTTCCGGCGATGTCGCTTGCGGCGACAACCGCGAAAGATAAGGAAAAACCTCCTATATCCCAGACGCTTGTGCGCGAAGGGGATTATGCTGTCAGGCTTGCGGAATCGCTCAATTTCGGTAAACTGACGGAGATTCAGGCGGAATCCAAACTCGCCTCTCTGGGGATAGCGCCGCTTTCCGGCTGGATTTCGGATTTCCCGGTCACGCCGGACATCGTGGCGGAGGTAAAGAGCTCCGTGGATAACGCAATAACCCAGGGCAAAATCTCGCTAAGCCGGGAGAAGGCCGACGAGGCCCTGGCCCGGCTGAACAAGAGCATAGGACTTCCGGTCGCCGAGGCGCAGCCCACTCCGCCGAAGGGCTACACGTCGTGGGAGGAGTCCAGTCAGTATAACAACGAGTCCGAAGGATACCCGCCGACGGTCGTCAACAACTACTACTACGAAGAAGGCCCGCCCGTCGTTACATATTATCCGCCTCCTTACAATTATTCCTATCTCTACGCATGGAACCCGTTCCCGTTCTGGTGCGGCGGCTTCTGGTTCCCGGGATATTACATCCTGACGGATTTCACGCGGGTGGTGGTAATAAACAATAACGGCACTGTCGTGGTTACGGGCGGTGGCGTGGTCGTAAGCGGCGGGACCGTATTCAGGACCGGGGTCGTCTCGAATCACCTCTTTGACCCCAGGACCAGGAAAACGGTGGACTTGAATCCCGTCACGCGCACCCTGCCGGCGTCCCTGGCAAGAAGTATACCTGGGGCAAGGACTACCCTCGCCAGCAGGAGCATACAGACGATGAGAATGGACGCGATTAAGGGTTCCTTGACGCGCGGAGGCCTTGCGGGCGCCGGACGGGCAGGAGCGCCGGCAATCGGAGCGAACAGGGCCGGGAGCATTTCCGCCCTGCGGAACGAAATCGCAAGAACCGGCGTGTCGAAGTTCGACTCGAAGAGCGCCCGGAGCATCTTCAGCGAAAGCGTAACCAGGGCGCAGACAAGGGCGTCATCCCTTGGCGAAAGAAGCTTCCGTGGAGGCGTTGCGGCCAACCGGGCAACCGGCGGGGCCGGGTTCGGAAGCGACAGGCATTTTAACCCCGCGCCTTCCCTTTACGGTCTGCATGAAGGCGGAAGCAGGGCTTTCTCCGGCGAGGCGAGAAGCGGGGTATTCTCCGGAAGCCGGGGTTCAGTCCGGTCGTTCAGCGCGCCTTCCGGCGGAGCGAGGAGCTTCTCCAGCCCCGGGGTAAGCCGCGGGTTTAGCGGCGGGGCTGCCGGCGGAGCCAGGTCGTTCGGAGGCGGAGCCAGGTCGTTCGGAGGAGGTTTTGGCGGAGCGCGCTCCTTCGGCGGCTTCGGCGGCGGCCACTCATTTGGCGGCGGAGGTTGCAGGGGGCGGTGCTGAAAAAGCCTGAGGCCCGTCCCCGGGGCAACGTAAAATAAAAGGAGAAGGGTATGGGAACGATGGTTTCTTTGATACTGCTTTTTCCGCTTCTCTTCGTGGTGGGAATTGCAGCAGAGGAATTTGCATAAGAACCTTGACTTTTCAAGTCTAACCTGCTAAATTTTCTCCCTTAAAGGTCTGACCGGGGATATTTTTTGCCGGCAGTTTGCCCGGGCGGTTTTCTGCCTGGGCGGTTTGTGCCGCATACTTTTTTATCCATTACCTTGCGCCGGACATAGATGCTCGATTTAAAGCTCATAAGGGAAAACCCGGAAAGGGTAGCAAAGGCCCTCCGGGACAGGCGCCAGAGTATAGACATACAGCCGGTTCTCGACCTGGACACAAGCAAGCGGGAAAAGCTTGCGGCTGTCGAGGACTTGAAGAGGCAGAGAAACGAGGCGTCCAAGGCCATCGGCCTTGTAAAGCGCCAGGGCGGCGATGCGGGCGCGGCTATGGCCCGGATGAAGGAAGTCTCCGACAGTATCGAGGCCCTGGACAATGAGCTTCGGGAGATTGACGAGCGCCTCAAGGCCCTGCTGCTGAATATCCCGAATATCCCGCACGAGTCCGTCCCGGTCGGCGCGGGCGAAGAGGATAACCCGGTGGTGCGGACGTGGGGAGAGCCGAGGACGTTCGGCTTCACGCCGCTTAATCACTGGGACATAGGCGAGAAGCTTGGTATAGTAGACTTCGACCGCGCGGCAAAGATCGCCGGGGCGCGGTTTGCCGTAATGAAGGGTGCGGGCGCAAGGCTTGAGAGAGCGCTTATAAATTTCATGCTCGACCTCCAGACCTCCCGCGGCTATATGGAAATGCTCCCCCCGTTCATGGTGAACAGGGATTCCATGCAGGGAACGGGCCAGCTTCCTAAGTTCGAGGACGACCTCTTTCACGTGGACGACGGTTTTCTTTTGATACCGACGGCTGAGGTTCCGGTAACGAACTACCACCGGGGCGAAATATTAAGGGAAGAAGACCTGCCGGTCAGATATACCGCCTACACACCCTGTTTCAGGCGTGAGGCGGGTTCATACGGCAAAGACACGCGCGGGCTTATAAGGCAGCATCAGTTCGACAAGGTTGAGCTTGTAAAGTTCGCCCGTCCGGATAATTCATACGAGGAACTGGAAGGGCTTTTAAACGACGCGGAGGAGGTTTTAAGGAGGCTTGCGCTTCCTTACCGTGTCGTGACGCTCTGCACGGGGGATCTCGGGTTCTCGGCGGCAAAGACATACGACATAGAGGTCTGGCTTCCCGGTCAGGCGCGCTACAGGGAGATTTCCTCCTGCTCCAATTTCGAGGACTTCCAGGCCAGGCGCGCCGAGATACGTTACAAGCCGGCGGTCGGGAAGGGAACCGCGCTTGTCCATACGCTCAACGGCTCCGGTCTGGCTGTCGGCAGGACGCTTGTCGCGGTATTGGAAAATTACCAGCAGGCGGACGGGACGGTAACCGTGCCGGAAGCCTTAAGGCAATACATGGGGGGATTGGAGAGAATAGCGTAGGAGGGATGGCCGAGTGGTTTAAGGCGGCGGTCTTGAAAACCGCAGGGTGAAAGCCCCGTGGGTTCGAATCCTACTCCCTCCGCCAGTTACTTTCTTTTCACGAGAAAAGAAAGTAACCAAAGAAAAGCCGGACAGTTTTGCTTTTCTCATAAAAAGTAACAACTTATGATTTAGGAGAGGTGGCCGAGAGGCCGAAGGCAACGGTTTGCTAAACCGTCGTGGGGTGCAAACTCCACCCAGGGTTCGAATCCCTGCCTCTCCGCCATTATTTCGGGGCGATTTCGGTTCAGGAAAACCGGGGCGCGTGTCTATGCAATTAAAACCAGGAGGTAGAAGAATGTTGAAAAAAATGTCGGCAATTGCGGTCGCGGGTGCGCTTGCATTAACCATCTCCGCCTGCGGGAAACAGCAGCAACAGGCGGCTCAGCCCCCCACTCCGCAGAGCAATCTCGCTCTTCCGCAGAAGGGACAGGAAGCCGCCGTTACGGTTCCGCCTGATGTCAAGGGCAAATGGAAGGCTATCACGGTAACAGTGGAAGACAAGACCGCCAACACGAAGAAAGACATAAATCTGACCATCGGCACGGATACACCGATCCCGGGAACGAGCCTCTCGATTAAGCCGCTCGCCTTTATGCCGTCGTTCGTCATGCAGGGGATGAACATCACCTCCGCCTCAAACGACCCGACGAACCCTGCGGCGCAGGTTGTCATAAGCGAGAACGGCAAGCAGATATTCAAGGGCTGGCTGTTCCAGAAGTTCCCGACCACCCACGCCTTTGTGCATCCGAAATACGCCGTAACGCTCTCCGGCTGGGTACAGAGCTAAACCGGGGCGGGGCGGCTACAGGGGCCTGTCAGATTAGGTCTATACTATGTGTCTCTCTTGCCCGGTGTTAAACCGAGGCGGGGCGGCGATAGGGGCCTGTCAGAGGGAAGCGGGTTGTTACCATAGCCCCCGATGCCGGCAAGGCATTGAACGTATCGCGGCCAGAGGGGCTGTTCCGGGGGCAGGGTACCCTGTCCTGTGAAAAAACATGTTACCGCTTGTTTTGCGCCCATAGCTCAGCTGGATAGAGCGACGGTCTACGGAACCGTAGGTCAGAGGTTCGAACCCTCTTGGGCGCGCCAAGAACAAAGGGCCTAAGTCTTGAGTGACTTAGGCCCTTTAATTTTCTCTATGCGGTCTGTTTCCGCCGTGCCTACGAGGTCGTATGGATGCGCCTCCGTAATCAGAACTTCGGCGAACTCTCCGGCGACTGGAGCGCCGTCGTTTATGTATATCACGCCATCTATCTCCGGCGCCTGGAAGTAACTCCTTGCGCAATAAAGCATATCCGTCTCCGGGGACGGCCCGTCCACCAGCGCTTTGTATGTCTTCCCGACCCTTTCCCTGTTCTTTTTGAGCGAAATCCTGGCCTGTGCTTTCATAATCCTGTCGCGTCTTTTTATTATCAGCCGCTCGCTCACCTTTCCCGGAAGACTTGCAGAGGCAGCGCAGTCTTCGTCCGAGTATCCGAAAACGCCCAGGTGATCAAACTCTGCATCCTTAACGAATTCAAGGAGTTTTTTAAATTTCTCGTCCGTCTCGCCAGGGAAGCCAACCATGAGCGACGTCCTGAGCGCGACACCGGGAATGTCCTTTCGCAGGCGCTCTATTAGCTTCATTACACGCGCATATGTGATATTTCTGCCCATTTTCTTCAATATTCCATCGTCGGCGTGCTGGATGGGAATGTCGAGATATTTCAATACCTTCTCGCTCCCGGCCAGAAATTCTATCAGCTCGTCCGTAAAATGGGCCGGGTGCGAATACAGAAGTCTTATCCAGGGCAGGGGCCGGATTTTCTCAAGTTCCTTCAGGAGCCGGGGAAGCGATTTTTTCGGTTTTCTGTCGGAGCCGTATGCCGTAACGTCTTGCGCAATAAGGCAGATTTCCTTTACACCCTGGGAGACGAGGATGCGCGCCTCCTCCACAATCGAGCCCATCGGGCGGCTTCTCAAGGCGCCCCGTAGAGACGGAATTGCGCAGTATGTGCATCGGTTGTCGCACCCGTCGGCGATTTTCAGGTAACTCCAGTGCCTGGGCGTAAACCTTATTCGCGGCGTATCGTGGCTGTAAATGTATTCCGGGACTGGCATTTTGTGGCGCGTTTCTGCGCCTATGGCCAGGGAACGGAGCGTCTTTGCAATCCCCTCGAATTCACCCGTGCCAAGATATGCGTCCACCTCCGGAAGCTCTTCCATGAGCCCTTCATTGTAACGCTGCGCAAGGCATCCCGCGACAACAAGATATTTTAGCCTCCCGCGCTCCTTCAGGGCGGCTGTCTCAAGTATCGCCTCTATCGACTCCTCAGTCGCGCTTTTTATGAAGGCGCAGGTGTTCACCACTATCGCTTCCGCGTCCTGCGCGTCCGAGACGACCTCGTGCCCCGCCTTCTTTACGATGCCCGCCATGACCTCGGAATCCACCTGGTTCTTGGGGCACCCAAGACTTACAAATCCCACCTTCATCCCAACTCCATGAGCGAAACAATCGCCCTTCCCGCGTCCTCGATGCGCATTATGCGGGCAATTCAATACATTGCGGTGTCCGGCTGACCAGAGCCTGCGCGGTTCCTGTAGAGATCCGGCTTTATTACCGAGGCCATCTTTTCTATGTTCAGGCTGTTTCCGAAGAACCTTGAGAGCTTACGCGCGTTCTCGTGCGGTAAGGCGACGACACCGCCGTAGTCCATATATAAAACCTCGAAATTCGGCTGGCCGGAAAGCCAGGTCTTTATTTTGGAAAGGTGTTGCGCATACATGGCCGACATTCTGTCGGCATTGACATCGTCGGCCTTGCCCAGTCTCTTAAGCATCTTCCCCTGGCTTGCGAGCATCT
>JAKAHE010000097.1 GCA_021815285.1 Nitrospirota bacterium | reverse complement strand
GATTCTCATCGTTCCTGCGCGAAAGCGGAGAGAGGTCTACGGGATAATCGGTTATAAATACGGGATTCATTATCCTGAACTCTGTAGTTTTTTCGAATATCTCGTTGATTACTTTCGCAAGCGACAGGTCGTCTTCAAGCGGAACACCGTTTTCCTTTGCGAATTCACGCGCGCGTTCAAGGTCGTTTAAGTCCCCGGCGGAAGCTCCGGCGAATTTTACTATCGCCTCTTCCATGCTCATGCGGGGCCAGGGAGGAGTCAAATCTATTTCGTCGCCCTGATAGGTGAACTTCAGGCTTCCCTTTACATCCTTGGCGATGCGGGCAAACAGTTCCTCGGTCAACTCCATAAGGATGCGGTAGTCCGCATATGCCATGTAGAACTCAAGCATCGTGAATTCCGGGTTGTGCTTTACGGAGATGCCCTCGTTCCTGAAATTCCTGTTAAGCTCGAAGACTCTCTCAAGACCGCCGACGATAAGGCGCTTTAAATAAAGCTCCGGCGCGATGCGGAGGTATAAGTCCATATCCAGCGCATTGTGGTGCGTAATAAATGGCCGCGCTGTAGCGCCGCCAGGGATTTGCTGCATCATCGGCGTCTCGACTTCCAGGAAGCTCATACCTTCCAGAAATGCGCGTATCGATTTTATTATCCTGTTACGGACTGCGAACGTATTGCGAACTTCCGGGTTTACGATTAAGTCCACGTATCTCTGGCGGTAGCGGGTCTCGATGTCCGTCAGGCCGTGCCATTTCTCAGGCAGTGGACGAAGAGACTTCGACAGAAGCACAAGCTTCTCCACTTCTATCGTAAGTTCATTCGTCTTTGTGCGGAAAAGAAAGCCTTCGACTCCGATATGGTCGCCGACATCCAGGAGGTTCATCAGCCTGAACTGCTCCTCGCCAAGCATATCGCGCTTCATATAAATCTGTATCTTGCCGCTTGCGTCGAGTATGTGCGCGAATGCGGCCTTGCCGAAGCTCCTGAGCGCGACAATGCGCCCCGCCGCCTTTACCTGGACTTTGCCGTTTTCCAGTTCTCCTTTGGTGGTTTCTCCGTATTTATTGTGCAGTTCTTTTGCATGGTCTTTTGTTTCGTAGCGCTGCCCGTAAGGGTTTATTCCCATCGCGCGAAGCTCTTCGAGCTTATTCTTGCGCACCTGTATCAGTTCGTTTTCTTCGAGCATTATTATTCCTCTCGTGGATTATAACGTCTTGGAATTATAGAAAGAAATTGCAGGCAGGTCAAGGGAATTAAAGGCGTTACTTCAGTATCTCGCCAGTCCGGTAGCTCCAGAGCGCGAGATCGAGCTCGTCCATGCCGATTTTGATGTCTTTTGAAAACTCGCGCATCCTCTCTTCCATGAAAGCATACTGCTTCCTGTTCGCAGGACGTTTGGCCTCCGGGAGCACGCCAAGCTCGTGCAGGAGGCGGACGACGTGTATGTCGAGGATGGCGTAACCCTCAAAACCTATATTGCGCAGGAAGTGGCTCGCTTCCTTGTATCCCAGGCCCTTGACGCCGGGGTTGTCCGCAAAGAAGTCGCGCCGTTCATGGAAATCGGCCAGAGACTCGATATGCCGTTTTATTCTGAGGTCACACTTGGTTTTCAGGTATTCCCGAGTATGGACAATGTAATTCGGGCGGGTTTTCCAGAAGCGGTACCTGCCGCAGAGGATATTCCGTATGCCTTCGGCGTCGGCGGTCAGGATGCCGTCGCCTGCGGCCTCAATGCAGGTGATACCCATCCTTGCCGATGTGTTCGCCGTCAGGATGCAGAAGCAGAGTTCCTTGAATATCGCTAGGTCGCCCTGTCTCCAGGTCTCCTTGAACTCGGCCAAACGGGCGCGGATTTCGTCCTTGCGCGATTTATAATGCTGAAGCAGGTCGTTAACTGTCATAATTTGAACCGCAGAGGACGCAGAAACAAAGAGGAAACCCAAAACATTTTCCAGGTTTAACCCCAAAAAAAATTTGTTCCTCTCTGTGTCTCCGTGGTGAAATGTTTTAGATGTTATCGTCAGCCGCGCTGCCCGGCTCTCCGCGTCTGCCGAGGAGATACGCCTCGATGAAGCCGTCTATGTCTCCGTCCATGACGGCGTTTATGTTCCCGACCTCGTGGCCGGTCCTGTGGTCCTTTACCATCTGATACGGCATGAAGACATACGAGCGAATCTGGCTCCCCCAGGCTATGTCCTTTTTCTCGCTGTTCACCTTTTCTCTTTCCGCCTCTTTCTTCTTCATCTCCAAATCGTAGAGGCGGGAGCGCAGGACCTTGAACGCCTTGTCCTTGTTCTTGAACTGTGAACGCTCGTCCTGGCACTGCACGACGATGCCGGTCGGTATGTGAGTGATGCGTATGGCGGAGGAGGTCTTGTTGACATGCTGGCCGCCCGCGCCGGAGGAACGGTAGGTATCTATACGCAAGTCCTTCTCGTCGATTTCAATCTTTACGTCGTCCTCGACCTCCGGGTATACGAAGACGGATGCAAAGCTCGTATGCCTTCTCTTGTTGGCGTCGAACGGAGAAATCCTGACCAGCCTGTGGACTCCGGCCTCGGCCTTCAGATATCCAAAGGCGTTCTTGCCGGTTACCTCGACCGTTACGCTCTTTATACCCGCCTCTTCTCCAGGCAGCGAGTCGATAATATCCGTCCTGAAGCCGCGCCTCTCCGCCCAGCGCAGATACATCCTAAGGAGCATCTCCGCCCAGTCCTGGGATTCCGTCCCGCCAGCCCCGGGGTGGACGGTCAGGATTGCATTAAGCCTGTCGTTCTCGCCGGACAGCATAAGTTCCAGTTCCGCAGAGTCCACGTCGTGGGCAAGCTTCTGCATCCCGGCGTCTATGTCCGCCGCCAGGGACTCGCCGCCTTCCTCTGAGGCGAGTTCCAGCATTACGTCTATGTCTTCTGCGGCCTTGCCAAGGGATTCCCATGAAGCTATGGAATTCTGAAGCGCGGTTTTCTCCTTCATCAGGGATTGCGCCGCTTCGGCGTTTTCCCAGAACCCCTGGGCCTCCATCAGGGCGTTTATCTCTCCGGCGCGCTTCTCTTTGGCCGGTATGTCAAAGATGCCTCCCCAGGGCCGAAACCCTGTCCCGGAGGCGTAAAAGCTCCCTCTGTATCTCTTCCGTCGTTATCATATCTGGTTCTCTTTCGTTTCGCGTGGGTAATTAATGCAAATAAGATTATCCCTCATCACCGTGTCATTCTGTGGCCCGCATAGCAAGCGCATTACGCAGTTTCTCAAGCCCTATCCGTTCCATAAACCTGGCAGTGCGCTCGCGGTTTACGGCATTGGCGTTGTAATAAACCAATACCTTGACCGCCAGTTCCAACACCTGCTCGTCGCTCATACTTTCGTCGATCACGTCACCGATACGGGGCTTGCGAGCGCCGTTTCCGCCGAAGACCAACGTCCACCCGTTCTTCTTGCCAAAGATGCCGAGATCGCGGACAAAACTCTCGCAGCAATTAAATGGACAACCGGAAATGCCAACCTTGACCTTGGCATTGAACGACAGCGGGATTTCCAGCAATATCTTTTCCAGCTTGTCTCCCAGGGTCAAGGCGTCCTGTACCCCATACTTGCACCAGGCTTTGCCTGGGCAGGCCTTGATGTAGGAGACGCCGGACTTTTTTTGCGGCGAGCCGCTGTTGCCCAGGTCTTGCCAGATTTGATCGATATTTTCCGGGGCATAACCTATCAGGGCCAGTCGCTGTGCCACTGTAAGTTTTAGCTGGGGAATGTCGTGTTTCTCGACTACCCCGGCTACAGTCTGTAGAAGCTCAGGAAGAACCACACCCAGCTTTGGTCCGGGGACGATGATGTAAGTCTTGTGATTGTCCTTACTGTCAGGCGCCATGGAAACCTATTTTCTTCCATCGAACTTGTCTTGGCACTATGCCGCAATCAGGGTAAATACTCTAATAGCATAGGATAAGCATGTTTACTATGATTTATATCAGCCATCCCTTGAACTTTCCGAAATTTCCATGCCGTCTGACTTTACTAAAAAAGCTAACCCGTTAACCCATTTTGTCAACACAATTATAGAGAGACACTCATAACTTAACCAACCTCCTCGATAAGATTATAGCAATAAAGACCGCCGTTATTCCAGCGCATAAATACGCGAAAACATCCCCATGGCGGGTATAAAATGTCATTTTATTAATCAAGGGTATAGTTCCCGTTATCTCGCCGCGCTTGAAGATTTCCGTCCTGGCTGTCACCTCTCCCGAAGGCAGGATTATGCCGGAGATGCCGGTATTCGCCGCGCGAACCATTGCCCTTCTGTTTTCAACCGCTCGGAAGACAGCCATATTGAAATGCTGATACGGCGCGCCGGAGTTGCCGAACCAGGCGTCGTTTGTTATGCTGGCAAGGAAGTTCGCGCCGTTAAGCGCGAACTTTCGAACAAGCTCCGGAAATATTACTTCAAAGCATATCGCCGTCCCGAAGGAGGCCTTGTCAGTCCGCATCACGGTATATTTTGTTCCCGTCCCGAAATCGCCTATGCCGTGCACCATTTTGTTCACGAACGGCAGGAAGGTCTTGAGCGGCACATATTCCCCAAACGGGACAAGGTGTGTCTTATCGTAGCGCCCGGTCTTTAGGCCTGATGGATTAAGCAGGTACGCGCTGTTATATTCTATGTCGTCGCCGTTCTTTTCCCCGACAGACGGGCTGCCGGTTAAAAGCCAGACATCGTCTTTCTTTACGGAGTTTGAAAGTTCTGCTTCCATAGTCTTATCCTGAAAGCAGAACGGAGTTGCGGTCTCGGGCCAGATTATAAGGTCCGGCCTGATTTTCTGCGCGGCAGCTTCGGCTGTAAGGGTCTTGTAAACATCGAACACCTTGTCCTGGAATGCCGGGTTCCATTTATGGGACTGGTCAATATCTCCCTGGACGAGGGTTACCTTCATGGAGCCGTACGGGCGAGGGAGGTTCGCAAGACGGTAGTTTCCATATGCGGCGCATGAAACGAGGACTACAGAGGCTAATAGCGGCATGACGAACTTCCTGTAATCCGCATATTCCTTTCGGTATATTACGATAACGGCTTCCGTAATTGCAGCGTTTACCATGACTATGAGCGCGGACACGCCGTAAACTCCGGTAATGTCGGCAATCTGTATAATCGGCAGGTTCTGATGCTGCGAATATCCAAGCAGGTTCCATGGGAAGCCGGAGAGGGCGTAATTTCTGAGCAGTTCCAGCGCGGCCCAGAAGACCGGGGCCAGGAATATCGACGCCTGCCCGGCATACGCCCGCGCATTTGAATACAGCAACGCGAACGCGCCGACATACAGGGCGAGATATGCAGAGAGAGCAAGCAGGAGGGAAAGGCTTGGAATAAAGCCGAGTCCGCCGTACTGGCGCATGACTATAACTACCCAGCTCAGGGAAATGGCATAAAAGACTGCTCCGGCGACGAAACCTTCCTTGAAGGATTGCCTGGGCGGTTTCTCACTTATCGAGTAAAGGAGCGGCGCCAGCGCGACCCATGCCAGGACGGATATGTCCGCCTTTGGAAATGAGAGCGCGAGGAGAATGCCGGATAGAACAGGGAGGAAAAACAGGTAAATATTACTCATTGCCCTTTTGGTTTTTAAGCCACTTCAGGAGCTCCTCTCCCATCCGGGACATAGCGCCGGGCTCTTTCTGCTGTACGGAGAAAGACTGCTCCTTCCTGGGCGGCCTTTTCTGGCGCGGAGGTGTTTTCGGGCGGGGTTTCGGCGCGGGAACCGTTCTTGGTTCAGGTCTTGGTTGCGGTTGTGTTTCGGAGCGTTCCAGGGCCGCAGCCTCTGAGAGCTTCAGGACGGAATGACGATATACCATCACATCTACATCGTTTTCAAGAAAAACGACGTAGCCGTCGAACCTTTTTATCCTGCCCTTTAGTTGGGAGCCGTCTTTAAGGACAAGGGCGGCCTCAGCGCCTCTGGAGCAGAAATCCTCGAGCGAATCGTCAAACGGATTGCTGTTCATTTTCCCTCTGCCGCCGTCTGTAACCGGGGCTGATGCTGCATATTCCGTGCTTGTATATCATGACCTGGCCGCGTCCCGTCCTTATTGAGATGGTAAAGCCGTCGTATCCGTCTATTACTCCCCGGATATCCTCGCCGTTTATAAGCCGCAGGAGGGCAAGCGTGCGCTCCTTTACGAAACGGCTTAAGAATTCGTCCTGCACGCGGGATTTCTGGGGGAACGGCTCTTCATCGGGAGCGGTTTTGAAAAAGGATTCGTCGAGTATATCCCGAGGGGGGATTGCCTGGAAAATTTCCTTTTTCATAAGAGCGATTACGCGCCCATCGGATTCGAGCGTCAAGTCGTATTTGCCGACCGATTTTACCACACCGGTCAGCCTCTCGCGGTTAGCGAGGGTAAGTCTCAGGGGCAGGGCCTCATCGGCGGCTATCTTCAGAAAAGATTCTTCGAGCTTAAGTGGTTGAGTCATCCGGCGCCGTAAAAGGGTGGATCAGTCTGTCATGCAGTCCGGGCAGGAACCGTAGAATTCAAGGCGGTGCCGCGCAACCTTTACGCCCATCTGACTGGCAACCTCCTGCTCGATATCGATAAATTGCGGGGTCTCTATGTCGAGTATTCTGCCGCAGCGCTCACAGGTGAAGTGGTAATGTATTGAGGCATTGCCATCGAACCGGCTGAAACCCTTGCCATAGGACAGCTCGAGTATTTCTCCCTGGTTTTTCAGGATGTTGAGGTTTCTGTACACCGTGCCGAGGCTGATATTCGGTATCTTCTTCCGAACCTTGTCGTATACCCAGTCAGCCGTCGGATGGGACTTCGTGTTTTTAAGCACTTCGAGTATGACTCTCTTCTGCTTGGTCATTCTGTACTTGACCCCATCTACGTTTTTCATGGCAGATGTTCCATTTTGATTATTAGATAATTGCATACGCAATCAATACTACCACGTGCAAGAAAAAATTTCAAGGTAATTTATATTTTATTTTTCTTCAATAATTTCATGTGTTGCGTCCGAGGTTGCTAAAACCTATTATTATGACGTGGTCAAGTAAAAATGGACACATTGTTAAGCGGCATTTTGGAGCCGCATTTCCTCGAACCGTTTTGGGCTGACATTGCCCAGGTATGAGTGCCGCCGTCTACTGTTGTAGAACATCTCGATGTAGTCCACGATGTCCCTTCTGGCCTCGTCCCTGGTCTTGTAATCAGCGAAGAACACGCGCTCTGTCTTCAGCTTGCCGAAGAAGCTCTCTGACACCGCATTGTCCCAGCAGTCGCCCTTCCTGCTCATGCTGCATGTCATGCCGAAGACCGTCAGCAGTTTCTGAAAGTCGGAACTCGCGTACTGAACGCCCCGGTCCGAGTGGTGTATCAGCCCCGGCGCGGGTCTGCGGCGTCCGACGCCCATCCTGAGCGCATCCATCACGAGCCGTCTCGTTATGCGTTCGCTTAGAGACCAGCCGACAACCATGCGGCTGAACAGGTCAATCACCACCGCGAGATACAGCCAGCCCTCGCGCGTCCAGACGTACGTGATGTCGCTTGCCCACAACTTGTCCGGGGCAAGGATGCTGAACTCGCGCTCCAGCAGGTTCGGCGCGACCGGCAGGTCATGCCTGCTGTTAGTCGTCGCCTTGAATTTCCTTTTCTGACGGGCGCTCACGCCGGCCAGGGCCATGAGAGTGCGCGCCCTGTAACGACCGCAGGGGACGCCTTGCTCACGTAAATCATCCGCGATCCTGCGCGCGCCGTACGTCCTGTCCGACTGCCTGTGCAGCTCGCGGA
>JAKAHE010000096.1 GCA_021815285.1 Nitrospirota bacterium | reverse complement strand
GGTGTTCGGGAAGAAGAATTATCGGAACGAGATAATCTGGCAAAGGACTAACGCGCATAATATGCGGACAAAGGGTTGGATACGCTCTAACGATACCATTTTTTTCTATACCAAAACAGATGAATTCAAATTTAATCAACAATACGGAGAATATGGTCAGAGACAACTTAAGCGTTATCGGCCCGATGAAAATGGAAGATTATATACAGGCCGAGATTTAACTTTTTCCTCGGTTGTTGCTTCACGACAATTTGAATGGCGCGGTTCAAAACCTCCGAAAAATAGATCCTGGGGCGCATCGCGTGAGCAACTCGAAAAATGGTGGGAAGAGGGCCGTATTCTTAAAAAGCGGGACGGAAGCCCGCGTTTGGATGGTTTAAAAACCTACCTCGACGAGACAAAAGGAAAGCCTTTTACTACTAATTGGACAGACGTGGACAGAATCGGGAATACATCAGGTGAACGCCTTGGCTATCAGACTCAGAAGCCTGTCGCGCTCCTTGAGCGCATAATCTCCGCGTCATCGGACGAAGGCGACGTAGTGCTGGACCCGTTCTGCGGTTGCGGGACGACCATCGCCGCCGCAGAAAAGCTGAGAAGGCGGTGGCTTGGAATAGACGTTACATACCTGGCTATCAACCTGATAGAGAACCGCCTGAAGGAACACTTCCCGAATTCAAAATTCGAGGTAACCGGGACGCCGAAAGACTTTGCAAGCGCAAGAGACCTGGCCCGCCGGGACAAGCACCAGTTCGAGTGGTGGGCGCTCTCGCTCGTTGGCGCGAGGCCATACGGCGACAAGAAAAAGGGCGGTGATACCGGCATCGACGGAATCAAATACCCCCGGGTAAGCCCGACGGAAACGGTAAAGACGGTCGTATCCGTGAAGGGCGGAGAACACCTTGCGCCGACGATGGTGCGGGACTTGAAAGGCGTGATGGAGCGGGAAAACGCCGCGATGGGAATCTTCATTTCCCTTGAGGAGCCTACCGCCGGGATGAAAAAAGAAGCGGCATCCACGGGCGTTTATAAAACACCGCTCGGAGCGACATACCCGAAGCTGCAGATATTCACGGTCGAGGAACTCTTAAGCGGCGCGAAAGTCCATGCGCCTTCGCAGGACGAGACGTTCAAGAAGGCGGGCTTCATCGACACGGCAAAACAGCAGGAAATGGAATACTGAGTTAGGGAATCGGCGCCTTACAGGTAATTCGTGCGGGAGAAGGTTTCCACTTTTTTGATTATGCCGGCGCAGAAGAGCGCGTAGAGCGCCCGCAGACACCCGAGCTGTGAAAGCCCGCTCAGGGATACAATCTCCTTCACAGTCCTCTTGCCGTCCACAAGCCCCAGCACGAGCCGCTCATCCGCATCGAGCGTGACCGTGTCAAGCTCGTTGGCCTGGTATACGGTTTTGAAAATTATTTCAAGCGTCGGTATCTTTTCGAGGATGAACCTGCTCTCGCCTATCCTCCGCACGCCTCCGAGTATCAAGTCCTCCACGCGCAATTCTATGGGGAAGTCGTTTGCGAAATCCGGGAGATCGCAGATCCGGAAATAAAAAAGCCCCTCTCCCCAGGCCATCGCGCGGTATGTGGAACGCTCCGTCTGCTTGTAGAGCGCGCTCTTTATGTCGTCGGGCGTTACAAGACCTCCCTCTGCCAGCACCTGGCCGAGCCGCCTGCCCTCGCGCGCGCACCTCTCCAGCGCGGCGTTCAGCGCCTCTTCCTTCACCTTCCCCATCCTGAAGAGGATGTTGCCGAGCTGCTCCCTGAATCCCCTTTTCTCTCCGCTTGCGAAGGCGACGTGCCCGTCCCGCAGATATATCTCGACGGACATCTCGTCGTTTATGAGGGTCAGCCTGCCGGTGAGCCTCTGAAAGGCGAGCATCTGTAGAACTTCCGGGAGCCGGAAGTAGGTTATGTCGCCAGAAAGTACGCTTATATCTCCGCCCATGGCCTCGGTATGAAAAGATCCTGGTAAAGCTTCAGGGCATACCTGTCCGTCATGCCCGATATGAAATCGCACACCGCGCGCCCCCTGTCTGAGCCGAGCCTGCCGTATATGCCGGGTATGGACACGTTTTCATCCAGAAAGTAATTATATATCTCTTTAAGTATTTTGATGGCCTTTACGAATTCCCCGTGGGTCTTTTTGTCCTCGTATACGTTTGCGAAGAGAAACGCCCGAAGCTCCTCGGTCGCCTCGCGGACGTCGTCCCCCATGACGATCTCGCTTAAATCCAGCTTGAGGCTTGAGAATATCACATCCTTCACCATCGTGTCTATCCTCTTTGCGTGGGTGCCGCCCAGCGCCTTTATTATCTCCTTCGGGACGTCCGAGTGTTTTATCACCTTCGCGCGGACGGCATCGTCCAAGTCGTGGTTCGCATACGCTATGCCGTCGGCGATGCGCACAATCTGGCCTTCGAGCGTCTCGGCTCGTTTCTCCGCCTCCGGGAGCACAGCCCCCTTGCCCTTTGAATGCCTTAGGATTCCGTCCCGGACTTCGTATGTGAGGTTTAAGCCCTGCCCGTCCTTTTCGAGGACGTCCACCACCCTGAGGCTCTGTTCGTAGTGGTTGAAGCCGCCGGGGAGGATGGCGTTCAAAACCGCCTCGCCGGCGTGTCCGAATGGGGTGTGTCCGAGGTCGTGTCCGAGGGCGATTGCTTCGGTCAGGTCTTCGTTGAGCCTGAGCGCCCTTGAGATTGTCCTGGCTATCTGGCTCACCTCGAGCGTGTGCGTGAGCCTTGTCCTGTAGTGGTCTCCCTCAGGGGCGAGGAAGACCTGGGCCTTGTGCTTTAAGCGCCGGAAGGACTTGCAGTGGATTATGCGGTCTCTGTCGTGCTGGTAGGCGGTGCGGATGATTCCTTCGACCTCGCTGCGCACCCGGCCACGGCTTTCCGCCGCCCTCGCCGCGCGGGGATGAAGGATTTTCTCCTCGATGTCTTCTGTCTGCTGGCGGATGGTCATATATCAGGATAATACTACTCTCCGCCGATTTTCTTTACAAGCTCTTTTCTCGTCTCGCCGATGGTAAGCGGGAGCGCAGGGAACCGGCAGACGCCTTCACGCTCCAGCAGCTCGGCCAGGTGTGCCACGCGCGGGAGCCTCAGGTTATGGGCGCGTATCAGGTCCTTCCTGGCGAACACCTCCCCTGTCGAGCCGGACAGTTTTATCTCGCCCCCGGCCATAACGTAAACGCGGTCGGCAAGCAGGGGGACGGCGTCAACGTCGTGTGTCGCAAAAACTACGGTAATGCCGAGCTCCCTGTTTATGGCGTTAAGCAGCTTTATTATTCTGGCAGCGCCGAGGGGGTCGAGCGCGGCGGTGGGCTCGTCGAGCACGAGGACTTCCGGCTGCATGGCCAGCACGCTTGCCAGGGCCACGCGCTTCTTCTCGCCGCCGGAGAGGTTGAAGGGATTTCTGTCCTCGTAACCGGCGAGTTCCGCCGCCTGAAGCGCCCAGGATACGGCTTCTTCCATACGGTCTTTCGCCAGGCCGAGGTTTATCAGGCCGTAGGCTATCTCCTGGCGCACGGTGCTCGAAAAAAGCTGGTCGTCCGGGTCCTGGAAGACCATGCCTATACCGCGGCGAACCTCTTTTAAGTATGCCTTCTCTACAGGGCGGCCCTTGAAGCTCACGACTCCCCTTGCGGGCTTGAGAAGGCCGTTGAACATCTGGAAGACGGTGGACTTCCCGGCGCCGTTCGCCCCGAGCAGCGCCACTCTCTCGCCGGAGTTTATAGAGAGATCTACGTCGGTCAGGGCCCGCGTGCCGTCCGGATACGCGAAACTCACGGATGACAGCGTTATCAGTTCCATGTTATATGGCCGATCGCAAAATTGCAGACGAGCAGGGACAGAAGAACGAAACCAGCCAGGATGCCCACCGTCATGTCCCTTGCCGGAATGGATGAAGTATAATAGGGCGACGACGATGCGTCTTCGTCGTATCCCCTCGCAAGCATGGCCTTGTAGACCCTTTCGCCCCTGCCGAACGCCTTTATCATAAGGTTCCCGGCAAGGCTTCCCAGGTCCCTCGCCTGCCTGTGCCATGGAAGCCCGCCGCCCCCGCGCGCGAGCTGGGCCTTGCGCATGGTCGCGGCGATCTCGCCCAGGGAGAACGCATAACGGTAAATCATGTCGGCTATATCGATGACCAGCCCCGGCGCCTTGAAAGCGCGCAGCGCGGCCAGTATCTCGGCCATCGGTGTCGAGAAGGAAAGCAGCATGGCCAGTGAAACCGACGCGAGGATACGAAGCATGATAAGAAAACCGAGCGTCATGCCTTCACGGTAGACCGGCAGGGAAAAATGCAGGAAATTTACCGTTCCTGCGACCGTATGACCGGTGGTGAACATGAGGCTTGCGAGCACGAGCCAGGCCACGCCGAACGGGACGGACATGCGCAGCAAAACCTTCCTTGCCGGCAGGCGAAGCGTAAACATGAGGGCAATTGCGAAAACCAGGACGCCCGCCGCAAGGGGCCATCTGTCAAGGGCGCTTACTACCGCTATGGCGCACAGAAAAACGGCGGTCTTTATCCGCCCGTCCACACGGCGAAGGTAGGTGTCGCCTGCCATAATGCCGCACCCTGCGCATTGCATGTCAGTCCTCTTTTTCCTTTTCAAACAACTTCTTCCAGTTATGCCCGACAATCATGCCCGCAAAGAAGTTGGCGACGGAAAAGGCGCCCACCTCGGCGTCTCCGGGAAGGTCGATGAAGGGATGAGACCTTGCGTGGGCGGACAGGGATGCCATTGCGTTTACGGCGTCGTCCGTGCCGCCGCCCTGCATGCCGTGCATGTCCATGTATTTGGCCGCCGCGAAGATTATAGCAAGTATGGCGAACATGATTATCAGCATCCAGCGCGTGAAGGAATCGAACCAGGGGACGTTCGTTGCCGCGCAGTCTTTATCCGTATTCATTGCGTCTATGCCTCCATGCCCGGGCTGGCGGTTTCGTTTAATATCCTGCGGCCCCCTACCCGGGGCATCAGGTCCGGCCTCCGGCTGTACATCGCCTGAAGAACGGCGGCTGTGAAAACGGCCTCCGCAACGGCAAGCGGCAGCTGGGTCGGCCCGTAACCAGCAAAGAAAATCATCCACTGCCTGACAATCGGGACATGGCCGTGCAGGCTGAGGGCAAGCTCAAAGGCGGACGTGAGATACGTCATGACATCTCCCGCAAAACCCGCAATTCCGCCCGCAAGCCAGAGCGGGGCGCCAAAACGCCTGAAGAGCTTCCAGCAGAGCCAGCCGGAAATCCCTCCGACTATGCCCATAGAAAAATCGTTGGCCCCGATGGTCGTAATGCCCCCGTGCCCAAGAAAAATGGCCTGGAAAAAGAGAACAACCATGGAGATTACGGCCGTGGCCATGGGGCCGACGACTATGGCCGCAAGGGGCGTTCCGCACGGATGCGAGCAGGAGCCGGTCACCGGGACGGGCAGGTGCATGGCCGAGATTACGAATACCGCGACGCCCACCATTGCGAGAAACGGCTTGTATGAAAGGTTCTCCCGCACCCGTCTTTTTATTTCCCTTATGCCCGGAACAATAAAAACCATCGCTGCGCCGTACCAGCCCGCCCATGCGCCGGGCGGGAGAATGCCGTCTTCGATATGCATGATTTGCGTCTCCTTCTGTCGAAAAAAAATCCTCCCCCGGGTGTGCCCTATACGGGCCGGACGGGGGAGGATTATACGTTTTTATAATCCCTTTTGCCGCTCTCTTTTTCCGTCGGAGAGACAGGCTTTGTTATTTCGGCAGGTCTTCTGGCTTCCGGGTCGTCCTACTCCCCAAGCCTTCCCATCCATAAGGACAGTGGCTTAAGCTTCTGGGTTTCGTCTCCGGTTACAGCGGCGGGTCCGCTCCAGATTCGCCCTCTCCCGGCGCTTCGCGCCACCCTCTCCCACAAAGGGGCGAGGGTAAATTTGGAAGGGGACATTTCACTGGATTCCCTATTAAGCCCCGAAAGAGGGGCGCCGAAAATCTCTCTAAAAATAGCTCAGCCGTATACTCTTGTCAAGCTGAAAGTGGTCACCTCCTTCCGGGAATCACAGGTTCGCGGAAATTACCGCGCCCCAGATTATATTGTCGTTTTTATGGTTTTTCGTTCTTATCGTCCTGTCGAGGACGGTGGAATAGCTGACGGTCGGCGTAACCGAAAAACGTCCTGAGACCTGAACCGGAAGGCCTGCGGTAAATACCGCGTCGGTAAACGTGCTGTGATTTGCGCCCCAGCTGTAGCCGTTAAAGTTCCTCGAACCCCAGCCGACCTGCCCGGAAAGCGAAAGAGAGGGATTCAGCCACTCCGCGGGACGGGGCAGGCAGAATGTGTGGCCCACGGAAAGCACGCCGTAGAAGCCGTCCGCCTGCCAGCAGTCGTAGTAAACGACAAGCTTCGGGGACAGGAACGCGTCGTAGTTCACGCTGCCGTATACCTCGGCCGTGTTCGGGGCGCTTACGTAGTCGTAGTATATCGCCCCCCCGGAAAGACCAAGCTTCCCAATCGCGGCGGAGTAGTCGAGCGTGAAGTCGAACTCGGTGAACTTCCCGTCCTTGCGGTTTTTGTCCGTAAGGTCAAGGTTGGCCCAGACGGTCGCGGTAAGGCGCCTGTAGGAGATCCATGCGTCCGGCTCGAATACCGGGCCGTCGGTCATGTCTACCCCGCGCGAGACGTATTTGCTGAAAAAGGACGCGTCTGCGCCGGAACATATCCCCTTTTCAGGCTCCGCGCAAACGGGCGCCTGCACCTGTTTCTGCGTCTGCACGCCGCTGTCGCCGGCATCTGCGCAGGACGGCTGGACGGTCTGTCCCTGCGCGGAGACATCCTGCTGTGCGGCCAAGGCGGGCATGCACAAAAAAACCATCAAAAAAAGAATGGCAAAAACCAGGATAGCCTTGACGCCCATTGTTTCATTTCCCTTCCTTCAAAAGAATTTTTGAAGTGAAATATATCGCGGAACGCGCCAGCGCGATTATACGCAAAAATGTTACGAAATTTTAAAAAGTATTACCATACCATAAAGGAGGCTGTCAATGAAAAAATACGATTATTTTATTTTTGCGAAAAGTCAGACGAGGTTTTTGCCCGTGGTGGCCATGGTGAGCTTGCCGTGAACGACGCCCCTGGCGCCGATTAACCTGTCGGCTATACTCTTCACCGCCGAGCTTCTGCCCCGCACTACCATGACCTCAAGGCAGTTGTGGGCGTCTAAGTGGACGTGCAGGTTGGATATTATGGAATTGAACGAGTTGTGCTGGATGTCGTTTAAGGTATCCGGGAGCTCGCGGGTGTGATGGCTGTAGACCAGCGTAATCGTCCCGACGACCTCCTTGTCCCCCTCCCACTCGTCTTCCACGAGGGAATCCCGTATCAGGTCCCGCACGGCCTCGGAGCGGTTCGTGTAACCCTTCTCTCCGAGGGAGCGGTCGAAGCGGTCTATCAGCTTTCTGTCTATGGATATGGCGAACCTTGCAAGCTCTTTTTTCATCCAGATCCCTCCAGACGGATAAATTATTATTTTTGGAAATATCAGTCAAGGGAAAAATGAAATCCCGAAACCCTTTACAAAAATCAGGGATTTATGCACATTTAACTTGACAATGGCGGTATGGATTGATATTCTGTCCGGGCCTTGAAATTTACTCTTCCCGGTGACTGAAAATGTACGAGGCCAGGACTTACAGGGATTCTTTGCAGTCTGCGGACCTGGTTCCGTTCACGGTGGTCGTAAAGGAGACGGACTTATTCATCCTGGCCGGGACTGACCTTCGGGAGCTTGCGCTCGAAACCGTAATAAACCACCGGCACAAGCTTGAATCTTTCATCGGGAAATACCCGGAATTCAGGACCTCCCT
>JAKAHE010000095.1 GCA_021815285.1 Nitrospirota bacterium | reverse complement strand
TCCGATCTCTTGAGACGGGCATAATGGGCGTGTTCCTGTCAGCCGACCTCTTTCTTTTCTATCTCTTCTGGGAGATTATGCTCATCCCGATGTTCTTCCTGATAGGGGTCTTCGGGCACGGGCGGCGCGTTTATTCGGCGGTAAAGTTCTTTGTCTTCACCATTACGGGAAGCCTGTTTATGCTCCTCTCCATTATCGGGATTTATATTATTCACGGAAGGGAGACGGGCGTATACAGTTTCATGCTGCGGGACCTTGCCAATACCACGGCGTCCCCCATGCTTTCAGGCCTCCTGTTCCTGGGGTTCCTCCTGGGCTTTGCCGTAAAGGTGCCGCTATTTCCGCTCCATACCTGGCTCCCGGACGCCCATACGGACGCCCCCACGGCGGGCAGCGTAATCCTCGCCGGGCTTTTGCTGAAGACAGGCGCGTACGGACTTATCCGCATCGCCTTCCCGCTTTTCCCGAGGGCGGCGACGGCCTTCCTGCCGCTTATATTCACAATCTCCGTCACAGGCATATTCTACGCCGCGTGGATTGCATTTGCCCAGAAGGACATGAAGCGGCTGATAGCGTATTCGAGCGTATCGCACCTGGCATACGTGATTCTCGGAATCGCCGTCTGGAACGACGTGTCCATCGCCGGCTCGGTGCTTCAGATGGTGAACCACGGCATCACGACCGGCGCGCTTTTTATAATGGTCGGCATGATGGACGAGCGTATGCACACGCGCGATATTTCGGCATACGGGGGTTTGTGGAACAGGGCGCCGGTTATGTCGGCCTTCTTCCTGTTCTTTATTCTCTCGTCGCTCGGGCTTCCGGGGCTCAATAACTTCGCCGGCGAGTTCCTGATCCTCACGGGGGTCTTCAGGGCGCACCCATGGCTCTCTGCGGCGGGCTTCGTCGGGATGGTCACGACGCTCATATATCTGCTCTCGCTTGCGCAGAAAATCCTTTTCGGCCCCTCTAAGGAATATATCGGGTTTACCGACCTCTCCGGGCGTGAGCTTGCGGTCTTAATTCCACTGGCCGTTCTCGTGGTGTTCATAGGAGTATACCCGGCATCGCTCCTGCGGATTCTGTATACGCCGGTCAAGGACATGGTGAACGCGGTTTCGATAAGTTCCAGCGGAGTAATGCCATGACGCTCGCGGATTTACATAGCCTCCTGCCGTACATGCTGCTCTCGATGGGGGCTTGTTTTCTGCTCCTGGTCGGCGCGTTCATGCGAAGGCCGGGCCCGGGGGCGCTGAACATACTGGGGGCGATAATCGCGCTTGCCGCCGGTGTTTCGGCTATATGCATCCGTCCATCGCAGGCAGAAATCGGGAACCTTCTTACGTACGACGCCTTCGGCAGGTTCTTTACAGCCGCGTCGTCTTTCATGGCGTGTGCAAGCCTGCTGTTCGCGTCCGGATATTCCACAAGAAGGCCCATAGGAGGCGAGGAATTTCCTTCCCTTGCCCTTTTCGCGGCGTTCGGCATGTCGCTCCTGGCCTCTTCCGCAAGCCTCCTTGGCGTGTTCCTGGGCCTTGAGAGCATGTCCCTTTCGTTTTACGTGATGCTGGCGGCAAACAAGTCGGACCCGCTCTCCGGCGAGGCGGGGCTTAAATACCTCATAACCGGCGCGGTATCCACCGCATTCTTCGCCTACGGTCTCGCGCTTATCTATGCGGATTCCGGCACGCTTTCACTTGCGGATTCCATTTCCGCGCTCTCAGGGGGGGCAGGGACGGCAAAAATCACCGGAATTGGCCTCGCCGGATGGGCAATGCTGATAGTGGGCCTGGGGTTCAAAACATCCCTTTTCCCGTTCCAGCTATGGGCGCCGGACGTCTACCAGGGCGGCCCCGCGCCGACGGTCGGGTTTCTCTCCACGGCCTCGAAGGCATCTGTTTTCGCGGTCTTCCTGAAATTTACCGGGGCTGTCGGCGCGCCGTGGGGCGAGCTTTCCAATGTGCTCTGGGTCATGGCCGCCCTTACGATGGTATTCGGGAATATCGCCGCCCTCACACAGAACAACATCAAGAGGCTCCTTGCATACTCCTCTATCGCGCAGATGGGATACGTGCTCGTCGCGCTAATCGCCGCGCCGGGAAGCGGCCAGTCTGCGGCCATATTCTATCTTGTGGCATACGCCGCGATGGAACTCTGCGCATTCGGGGCTATTTCGTCATTTTCAGGCAGGGACGGAGAGCCTGGCGATATACGCGAACTACGGGGCGCGGGGTTTAAATATCCCGCCAGGAGTGCGGCGCTTTCCATAGCCCTACTTTCCCTTGCCGGGCTTCCCCCGACAGCCGGATTCATAGGAAAGTTCGGGATATTTTATTCGGCAATGAATTCGGGCTATGTCTGGCTGTCTATAACCGGCATGCTGACGGCTATAGTTTCCGTATATTACTATCTGCGCGTGGTGGTATATCTATACATGCGAGGAGAGGAAAAAACGGAAAAAGCCGCCGTGTTCCCGGCGGCAGACATCCCTTCCGGTATTGCCCTTGCGGCCCTTTCCATCATAGTCGTCTATCTTGGGATATTCCCCGGAAAGCTCCTGAACCTCATAGCTTCCGTAGCCCGGCTGGCAGTATAGCCGATTATTTGAAGGTCTTGATTATGTACCGGGCGATGGCCATGGCGTCTTTGTCCGAGAGCATCTTCTTTGTGAATTTGGTCATGCCGGGGCCGGGGTTGCGCATTTTTTTAACGATGGCCGCCGCAGTCCTGACTCCGTGCGCATACCTGTCTTTCTTCGACAACGTGAACTTCGGGTTTACTATATTGCCGCCGTTCACATGACAGGCGGCGCAGTTCTTCTGGAAAAGCGCTTTTCCGTCAGGACCCGCAGCCTGCGCCGCCGAAGCCAGCAAAACAACACCAAACGCGAGCACGATTATCTTCTTTCGCATTTTTTACCTCCCCCGTTTTGCCGGAAAACCGGCTTGGAGTTTCAGTGTATACGGCAATCCTGCGGCTGTCAAATGAAACAAAAAAGCCCGTTTCCTTTCGAAAACGGGCGGTGGATCCAATACGGCTATATTAGCTGACGATTACTTAAAAACAATTTCCGCGCGGTTATAACTTCGTAGATCGCTTCCTTCCTTGCGGTCGGAACTACTGACCCTGTGCAGGTGCGGGAGCAGGTGCGGGAGCAGGAGCCGCCGTGGTCGCACCGCCCATCGCCGGAGCAGCAGGAGCAGCCGGAGCAGCCGGAGCAGGTGCAGGCGCAGGAGCAGTCTCTTCTGCCTTTTTGCCGCAAGCGGCCAGGGAGATAACGAGAGCGCCGGATGCCAACAGGACAATCAACTTCTTCATTTTCTTCGTCTCCTTTCATTAGAGTCAAGTATTAACCTACCGGGCCAGCCGGTTCCAAAGAGTTTAGTCAAACAGAAACCCTTTGTCAACTAAGAAATTTGAGTTTTCTAATTTATTTTCCAATTTATTTCCTGCAAGTATAACACATATTTCTGTTTTGAAAAGCCGCGCGCCGGATGCCTGTCTGAAAACGCTTGAAGAAGGGCGTGGTCGTGCTATATAATAGCGCAGTTTTTTCTTGAAAGGAGACAGGATGTCGATTGAGAAGATAGACGCGCTGGAAGACAGGATATCAAAGATAGTCGAGATGGTGAAGGCCCTCAAGGGGGAGAAGTCCCGCCTCCAGGACGAGCTGTCGCTTTTTGAAGAGTCCAATCAGGCCCTTGAAGAGGAAAACCGGAAGCTTCGGGCCGAAAAAGACCAGGTTCGGGAGAGGCTGGAGAGGCTCCTTGAGTCCATAGAGGGCCTGTCGGTGTAGCCATGAAGAGCGCCGAGGTGGAAATATTCGGGACTTCCTATACCGTCAGGGGAGAAGAAGACCCGGAATACGTGCAGAGCCTCGCCCGGTACGTGGACGAAAGGATGCGCGCCCTCCAGAAGAAAAGCCCTTCCACTGTCAGCGCGCAGAAAATAGCCGTACTCACCGCCGTAAATATCGCGGACGAGCTCTTCAAGCTCCGCAAGAGACAGACAGAGGTGGAAAACATCATCCAGAAGAAGACCGCCGACCTCTTCGACATCCTGGAAGGCTGATTTTTAGCTTGTAATTTTTCAGTTAGTGCTTGGGGTAAGGCATCCCAATATAAAATTTAATACGCTTGTTTTTAGGCGTGTGGGTGTTGTGCAGGCAGAGCTCTCTTTTTGCAACATGGCCAAAAGCACCTGCGGGTTTATCTCATTTGCCTTCGCCGTTTCGTATATTATCTCTGCGGGATCTATTGTAGTACCGTCTGTGTCAGTTAGACTCTCGTCCCGTAGGAAACTGCCATGTTTTTTCAGGAATTTCTCGATGTCGGCCTCACTCATCGTACCCTTGTCCGTAAAATCGCTGTCTGTTAAACACATGCTATTGTATGTCGATGAATATTCGCCTTCAGGGCAAGCGCCTGCGCTGGACGGCGCACATATGGGAAGAAGAGCCACAATAAAAAACAACGAGATTATTGTCTTCATTGCACGTCCTCCAACGTCCGGTATTTCGGCACGTATACGGGTTCATAGTGCTTGATCACATGACCGTTGTCATCCAATGCGTCCACCTTGTAATATAAATCCCTCGTAGCCGCATCCGGAGTTATGTCTACTATATCGTTTGTCGGCTCCCCTTTATATAAACTGCCCAACTCAGTCCATGGCCCATCCTGAGAGTAAGCCCTATAAAGAATGTACTGGGCCGCTTTATCGTATGGATCCCACATCAAATCTATTTCCGTACGGAACATATGTGATGCTGAGAGATCGTCCGCAGTATTGTGAAATCCCGAGTTCAGATTCTCTTCCGTCTTCCTCATTATCTGAATCGTAATGTAGCTACCGGGCGCGCCGTCCAAGGTTACGGCAATCTTATTTTGCGCCTTGAGAGAAATGTCTTTCTGAACCCCTAAACTCTTCTGGTTAAAATCGCTTGGCCCGGCTATTGATGTGTTGTTGAGCATCACGAAAGCGCTGCTGACGCGGCCAACCGGCTCCATTATTCCCGGCTCTGCGCCCGGCTTCTGGACACCGCCGCCGTTGGCAATATCAATCCAGAACTCGCCTTTCGGGTTCGTTGTGAAGTTCGCGAACTGCGTTACGGGCGCGCCCTTGCCACGCACGAACTTCTGCGGCCCCCACACCCGCGTCCCCGCATGGGCATAGAGAACGGGAAAGATTGGAGCAAGGCAAACAACAAGGATAAAAATTATTAACTTATTCTTTTTCATATCGCTGCCTCAGTGTAAGAATGTTTCTAATTTAGCTTTTTTAATATAAATTAATAACATTTGCAAGTAAATTTTGTTTTTCATTGCGCTCCCCGTTGCGGCTGATTTTTCCCTTGAATTTTTCAGCCAAATAAAGTATTTTTATATTGGTTAATGTTCTATTTATCCCCTGCCCGGCGCGTGGTTAACGGGGGTTTTTTGACCAACGCTAAAAAATAGGGAGCCGGGTATCTGGAGAGGGTGTGCATGCCCGCAAGGGAAGCCTTAACTCTCCATCCTGGCGCCCACCTGGTTTTGCCAGGTTCAAAAACACTACCCGACACGGCATGGGCGGGGGCCGATTTGAAGAGGGCAAAGGGGCAGGGGGCGTGAAAATCTGCGCCAAAAGACATTCTCCGGCGGCTGTGTCCCTGAAGCAACGGGCCGGCAAAGGAACTTGGGTAGAAACAAAATAGCTTAGAGATTACAAGGACTTTCATGACTTTTGGGCTTCTAATCGGTATCGCCTTTATATGCATGGTGGTGCTCCGGCTGACCCCGGAAATATCGCCAATCGAGGCGTTTACCGTTAATAACCTGGCCGAATGCAGCGCTTTTTTCTGCGCGGTCTCTCCGAACCACCACGGTCCACCGGGGAGTTATTCGCCGCCGGGACGTTCTCGGATGCGCCAAACGTCTTAATATCTCTCAGCTTTTCTTCTCCTTAAGTCCTTTCTGAAAAGGCGGGACGGGCTTCCCGGGCTAAGCGGACGATGTCTGTTCTTGCGCCCTGGCCGGTGGAAAGCGGTCTTTTTGTAGCCCCGTCGTTTTTCCCGTCTAACTCGCCCGTGTAAGGAAAATTTATGTCGGACCTCTTGTCTTCCCTGGGGGACCAGGGCGGTTCTCAACCGATAGACCCGCAACCGGACAACCGGCCCCTTGCCTGGCGCATGAGGCCTAAGGACCTTGGCGAGTTCGTCGGGCAGGAGCATATTGTAGGCGAGGGAAAGATGCTCCGCCGGATGATTGAGGCGGACAGCCTGAGTTCCGTAATCCTTTACGGCCCTCCCGGCTCCGGAAAGACCGCCCTGGCGCATATAATAGCGAACAGGACGAAGGGGGCTTTCGAGTCCATAAACGCCGTAACCTCCGGCGTGGCGGACATAAGGCGCATTACAACCCAGGCGGCGCAGGAGCTTAAGAGGAGCGGCAGTAAGACTATCCTCTTTATCGACGAGATTCACAGGTTCAACCGCGCACAGCAGGACGCGCTCCTGCCGGACGTGGAAAAGGGCGCGGTGAGATTGATATGGGCCTCTACGGCCAACCCCTTTTTTTCTATTATACCGGCCCTTTCCTCGCGCTCGCAGATATTCGAGCTTAAGCCTCTTTCGGATAATGACTTAAGCCTGCTTATCGACAGGGCACTTTCCGACAGGGAACGGGGTCTTGGCGGGTATAATGTCCGGCTGACGGAGGAGGCCAGGGATTTTATAATTTCCCGCTCCGAGGGGGACGCCAGGAGGGCCCTGAACGCGCTGGAGGTGGGGGTTTTAACCACAAAACCCGGCCCCGGCGGGTTTATAGATTTCGGCATTGGAGTAGCGGAGGAATCCATACAGAAAAAGGCGGTGGTCTACGAGGAAGACGAGCATTACGACACCATATCCGCCTTCATAAAGAGCCTCCGTGGGAGCGACCCGGACGCCTCCGTATACTGGCTTGCGAAGATGATTTATGCGGGCGAAGACCCGCTTTTCATAGCCAGGCGGCTAATAATCTCCGCCTCGGAGGACGTGGGGAACGCGGATCCGAACGCGCTTGCCGTCGCCGTGGCAGCGCTTCATGCGCTCGAACACGTGGGGATGCCGGAGGGGCGCATCGCCCTTGCCCAGGCGACGACATACATAGCATCGGCGCCGAAGTCCAACGCCTCCTACATGGCGCTGGAGACCGCAATGGGCGACATCCGGGACGGCAGGGTTCTCCAGGTGCCGGATTATCTGCGTGACGCAAGCTACAAGAGCGCCGGGAGGCTCTCGCGCGGCAGGGGATACAAATATCCGCACGACTATCCCGGGCACTGGGTGGAGCAGGACTATCTGCCCGAGAAGAGAGGATATTACAAGCCCTCCGACCAGGGCTTCGAGGTCGAGATAAAACAAAGGCTTAACTCGCACAAAGGAAGAAACGGAGCTTCATGATAAATCCCAAGGGAGGGAATACAGCGCCATGAACTTAATGAACATCATCTGGATAGCGGCAGCGGCCATCGCAGGCCTTACAGTCGGCATGCTGATAAAGCGCGGCATGGCCGAATCGAAGATACGGGAAGCGGAAGAAGACGCAAAACGGATACTGAAAGACGCCGAACGGGACGCGGAGACCAGGAAGAAGGAGCTTCTGCTCGAAGCGAAGGACAAGTTATATCAGCAGAGGGCGGATTTCGAGAAAGAGATAAAGGACAGGCGCGCCGAGATAAACACCCTCGAGAAGCGCATAATCCAGAAAGAGGAATATCTCGACAAAAAGACCGATTCCTTCGACAAGCGCGAGAGCGACCTCGTAAGGAAGGAAAAAGACATGGCGAACCGCGAGCGCCAGATTGCGGAGAAGGAGAAGCGCTACGACGAAGGCCTCGCGGAACAGGCTCGAAGCCTTGAGCGCATCGCGGGCATGAGCTCCGAGGAGGCCAGGAAA
>JAKAHE010000094.1 GCA_021815285.1 Nitrospirota bacterium | reverse complement strand
ACGCTGGAAAACATATACCTCCCGCCGGAATACGCGGAAGACCTCGTGGAGGCATACGGGCCGGGTCTCGCCAGACAGTATGTGTCCGGCGAATTCGTAAATCCCCGCGCAGGCCGCGTGTACGAGGCCTTTTCCCGCGGGAAGCATGTCCGGGGAGGGCTTGGATACGACCCGGCCTATCCGCTTTCGATGGCGGGGGATTTTAATGTCGACCCGCTGCACGCCGCGCTTATACAGGTCGCTGATGGAGAGGTGCGGATAGTGGACGAGATCGTCATCCGCTCCTCGAACACCTGGGAGCTGTGCCAGGCGGTGAGGGGCCGGTACCGGGACGTCCCGATAACGGCATACCCGGACCCGACTGGCCGCGCGAGGAAGACCGCCGGAACCACGGAGGCGCCGTCGGACTTCGCCGTGCTGGCGATTAACGGTTTTACGGTGCGGGCGAGGAACTCGTCTCCGCCGGTGCGGGACAGGGTTAACGCCGTGAACAGGATACTGGCCGGAGACGGCCGGTATCCAGGCGGCAGCCCGGCGCGCCTGGTAATCTCCTCCGCGTGCCGCGAGAGCATCAGGTCGTTCGAGAGCACCTGCTGGAAAGACGGATTATCCGTAATAGACAAATCTCATGGCGACGAACACATGACCGACGCCATCGGATATTTCATTGAATACGAATTCCCCGTGCGCATGCCGCAGAGGATCGAATACGAAGGATTCGGCGGACGCGGCGGGAGAAGGGGTTTTTAAAAAAGGAGGTTTATAGTCTTGGAGCCTTCAGAGAAGCTTTCATTCACGCTGGAGAAGGGTCTTGAATTAAACGGTAACGATGTTCCGGAAGAGGTTCAGCTTCTGCCTTCCGGAGAGGTGCATCCGAAGGGCAAGATGCAGTTCCTCGTGGACGAGGAGGGTGTGCAACTGATGCTCGCCGCCTTCAGGAAATCCGACACCGACCTGGTAATCGACTACGAGCACCAGAGCCTGTCAGGTTCTGAGGCGCCTGCCGCAGGCTGGATAAAGGAACTGCTCGACAAAGGCACAGAGGGCCTGTGGGCCAAGGTGCAATGGACAGACCGCGCGAAGGAATACCTTCAGAAGCGGGAATACCGCTACATCTCGCCGGTCGTGCTCGTCCGCAAAAAAGACGGGCGCGCCGTGGAACTGCTGGGCGCGGCGCTTACGAATCTTCCGGCTATCGACGGCATGGCCCCGGTGGTGAACTCCGCGCAGAAAGATTACAGGAACCTCTACATGGAGGCGCTGAAGTTCCTGGAACTCCCGGAAGACGCGGAGACCGAGGACGTAAGACGCAAGGCCGAGGCGCTCGTCAGGCCTTCTGGTTTCGTGCCGGAAGCGGAGCACCTTGCGCTCAAGGAGACTCTCAGAAAATATGAGACCGAGGAACTCGTCAGGCAGGCGCTCTCAAAAGGCAGGATAACCCCGGCGCTGCTTCCATGGGCGCGTTCGTATGCGTCATTGGACCCGGAAGGGTTCCTGGAGTTCTGCGGGAAGGCCGCCACCGCGCCTCTTGACGGCAGACTCCCGGCTGATGAACATCCCGCGCCTGTGCAGGCAAGGATAAACAGCCTGCTCGGGCTGGACAATAAAACCTTTTTCCGATACGCAAGCACAATTTAAATGAACAAAAAAGACTACACAAGGGAAATCGCCGCGCCGACGCTTCGGGACAGGTGGTCGGATTACCCGTCTTCGGGCCTGACTCCAAAGAGACTTTCCCGGATACTGCGGGAGGCCGATGCCGGATATATACACTTGCAGGCGGAGCTTTTCTCCGAGATGGAGGAGAAGGACGCGCATCTCTATTCCTGCCTCCAGACGCGAAAGCTCTCCGTCTCAGGATGTCCCTGGGAGATTGTCCCGGCTGGCGGGACGGGGCCTGGCGAGAAAGACGCGGCTTCGTTTGTATCAGAGTGCATTTCGGGAATGGATAATTTCGACGAGTCTCTTGCCGACCTGATGGACGCGGTAGGGAAGGGATTTTCGGTATCGGAGATAATCTGGGAGCTTGACCATGACAGGCTTGTTCCCCGTCGCCTGAAGAAGAGGCCGCAGAAACTGTTTACTTTCCTTTCCGAGGACGGCATCCCGGCAGAACGCCCGCGTCTTGTTACGGACGACGAGCCTGTGTATGGCATAGCGCTCCCGCCGTCGAAGTTCGTGGTGCACGTATATCGCGCAGGAGCGGATTACCCGGAGCGCGGAGGTCTTCTAAGGACGCTTTCCTGGATATACCTTTTCAAGAACTACGCGATAAAGGACTGGGTATCTTTCTGCGAGGTCTTCGGGATGCCGCTTCGGCTTGGCGTCTATTCCCCATCCGCATCCAAGGACGACAGGGACGCGCTCCTCGATGCCGTGACGAGCCTGGGGTCGGACGCGGCCGGAGTCATATCGGAGAGCACGCGGATAGAGTTTGTCGAGTCTGCGAAGCGCGGGGACGGCGGGCCGTACAAGGACCTCGTGGACACTATGAACAAGGAAATATCAAAGGCCGTCCTGGGGCAGACCCTGACGACCGAGGCGGGCCACAGCGGGAGCCTTGCCGCAGGTCTTGTGCATGACGGCGTGCGCAAGGACATTATCCGCGCGGACGCCCGCTCGCTTGCAAGAACCATAAACCGCGATTTATTGCGCCCGATGACGGCGCTGAATTTCGGCCCGGACGTAAAGCCGCCGGAATTCAGATTCACAACCAACTGAGGAGGTTTAGATGTCGGCACTGACAAAAGACAGAGACACTGTAAGGAAGGAAGGAGCATACGCATCTTATCCCGTGGAAGGAGGCGCGGTGATTTACGCCGGGAGCATGGTCTGCATAGGCGCGGACGGTTATGCCATCCCGGCTTCGGATACTGCCGGGCTTAAGTTCATTGGCGTATCCCGCCAGTATGTAGACAACTCCGCCGGAGCAAGCGGAAGCGTTCAGGTGGAAGTCTGGAGGCGCGGCTGCTTTAATCTTGCCGCATCCGGAATAACGCTTTCCAATGCCGGCGACCCGGTTTACGTGCTGGACAACCAGACCGTCGGCCTAACCGCCGCGTCCACCAACCACGTCGCATGCGGCAAGGTTTCGGAATACGACACGGCAAGCACGGTATACGTGGACATAAGCAGGATATAAGGAGGAAAAATGATAATCAACCAGGCAAATTTATCGGCGCTCTACACAGGTTTTTCAGCAATATTCAAAGACGTATTCGACAACGCGAATGTGCTGTACAGGCGCGTCGCTACCGAAGTTCCGTCCACGTCCCGCCAGGAGCAGTATAACTGGCTGGGCCGCGTGCCCCGTATGCGCGAATGGTTGGGAGAGCGCGTGATACAGAATCTCTCCGCATATTCGTACACCATAAAAAATCTCGATTGGGAAGCCACCGTAGCCATCGACAGAAACGATGTCGAGGACGATGCCGTCGGCATATATACGCCTATGGTGAAGGCGCTTGCCGACGCTGCCGCGACGCATCCGGACGAACTGGTCTTCAATCTCATGACCGGCGGCTTTATCAATCCCTGCTACGACGGCATCTCGTTCTTTAATGCCTCGCATCCGACCGGAGCATCGACCCAGTCCAATCACGGCACTGCGGTTCTCACTCCGACGAGCTATGCCGCCGCCCGCGCGCAGATGATGTCGCTAACTGACGAGCACGGAAAGCCGCTTAACGTGGTTCCGGACCTCCTTGTCGTGCCGCCGCAGCTCGAGAGCGCGGCGCTTGGTATAGTCCATGCCGACGTCTACGAGGACGGCACATCCAACGTCTTCAGGGATTCGGCTGACCTTGTCGTTGCTCCGTATCTCTCCGGCAGCCCGACGGCCTGGTATCTGCTCGACACGAAAAAGGCCGTGAAGCCGTTTATATTCCAGAGGAGGAAACCGCCCGTTTTAGTCTCAAAGGATACTCCGGACGACGAGGGAGCGTTCATGAAAAGGGAATATGTCTTCGGCGTGGATTCGCGCGACAACGCCGGATACGGCCTCTGGCAGCTCGCGTATGCGTCCGACGGGACCACGCCTAATTAATCATGTATATATCCATATCTGACTTATACGTCCCTGAAGACGTGTTGATACGCCTTACTGACGACGAGTCCAGCGGCTCCATAAATACCGCGCGCGCGGACGACGCAATCTCGTCCGCACAGGCGGTAGTGGACGCATCGCTCTCGATGCAGTACGACGTGCCGCTTTCAAATCCCCCGCAGCTCGTGATAAAGCTGACGGCGGACATAGCGGTCTACAACCTTTACCTCCGTCAGGCAATTGTCCCGGCGGAGGTAAAGGACTCCTACGCCAGCGCGATTGAAACATTGCAGAATATTGCGAACGGCATCATTTTACTGCCTTCGTCTACGCCGGGGACGTCGGTTTCAAGCAGCCGGAGAGACTTCAGCCGGAAAACAATGAGGGACTTCTGATGGAGGCTTATATATAAATGTCGGTTTATACGCGAAAAGACCTGCTGGATGCGGTCGCCTCGGCCCTGTCGCCAATGCTCATATCCGCAGGCGGCTCCGCGCGATCGGTCTTTGTCAGCGATTATATCAAGCCGGATGAAATACTTATGAAAGCGCCAGCGCTGCCTTCCATCGCGGTCGTTTTCCTGTCTTCTTCGTGTAAACCTGGGCCGTATCAGGGTTATTCCGAAGGGATCAATTTCGGCATTGTCGCCGTTACGAGGCACGATATTTCTCCCGCACCGCTCGACCTGCTGGAGGACGCGCGGCCTTTATTGATTGGAAAGGATCTCGGTGTCGGGACTTATCCGCCAAGGCTTGAGAGCGAATCGGCCATGAGTGTGCTGGATGATTTCGCATATGCCACGGCGAATTATCGCCTGTTTAGGTATGTAACCCTTGGAAGCTGAATCGGGAGGTTTCAATGCCAGGCGCTTCATTTACCGCGGTTGGTCTTACCCCGCTTAATTTCTCAGTGAACCCGTGTTATCCGGGGAAGGTCACGCTGGATGCCGGTTTTATAAATTTAAAGAGCGAAGGCGGCGAGGATATATTCATTCGCAAGGCCGACAGTTCGATGCTTATAGCGCTCAGTTTCTCAGGGCTTCCGGCATCGGATTTCGACGGCGGGTTCGACTATGCCGCAGGCGCGCAGGCGGCTGGCAGCCAGAGCCTTGTCAACTGGTTCATAAGTCAGGCCGGCAAGACGTTCACATACGAAGACCCGTTCGGCAATTCGCATTCAGTGATGTTCGGCCAGGAAAAACTTGAGTTTTCTTTTACCGAGGACGGCGCGTACGACGGCGTCCTGCTCCTAAAGGAGATAATCGGCTGATGCAGACGGTGAACCAGAATTTTGCCGCGGCAGCGGCCGGGCATCAGCCCGCATGCATACTTGCCGTTGTTCATTTCGCAAGCGGCGATGTATTCATATCGGACAGAGCGGTAACGCCGTCAAACGGCCCTGCCTTCTCAGGGCTTGTAACGAATTGGGCCGCGCCCGCCGGTTCTTACAATGGATTGTTCTCGATAGCCATCCCGGAGATTGAAATCGAGATTGCCAATTCGGGGAATCCGCCATTCTCGGCATTAATAGAATCCAATGACACGGAAAATACCGAGATAGAAGTCTTCGCATGGTTTGAAGGAACCGATTACGCCGACAAGGAGGCGATAGGGAAATTTAAAATTTCCGCAAACAATGCGGGGCATGGAGTCAGCTCGGCGGCTGTCTCCTATGGCGATAATTCCGTCAGGCTGCATCTTGCAGGCGCTTTTAAAGACAAGGACCGACAGGTCGGGAAAGTCATAAGCAGAGACATATGGCCGAACGCGGAACCTCATGCAATCGGCAAGGCGGAAAACATTATTTATGGTTCCGTGCAGAACGTCCCATGCCCAGCGGTCTCCGCAGGGGCCGTTACTACGCTGGTCTCGGATATTACGCCGTCGCAGACGGACGGCATAGAGCTTTCTCTCGCCCCGGGCGAGATGGCGTTTCCATCTTCGGGAGTGGTGCAGATCGGCGAAGAAAGGATAAGCTATACCGGTTTCTCCGGGAAGATATTTACCGGCGTATCGCGGGCAGCAGAGGGGACCCAGGCCTTCTCGCACAACAAGGGCGCAAAGGTGTTCGAGGTGCTTGGTTCCTATGATTATCTTGTGGCCGGGCATCCGGTTCAATCCATAGGGAACGTCTATGTGGACGGCGTTCGGGTGACTTCCGGTGTAACCGTTCTCACCGACGACGGTAATGGGAAAGCGAAACTCTCGTTCGGCGACAGGTTTATCCTGGAGAAATCGGTAGATTTAAGCGTCAGCCAGGGAAGTCATTCCCACCAGAACACAACGTGGAGCGGACAGGGAAGCCAGACATCCTCTACGCGCTGGACGGCATCGGTAAATCCGAACTGGACGGCAAATGAACATGCGGGTAATGCCTTCGTGGATTCCGCCGGGAATTATTTCTACATCATAGACAACGGCTCGAACTATATAGATGTGCGGAGTATCAACGGCTATGCGCTGGCATCCGGCATTTATGCAGGCACGATAATCCAGACGCAGACCGAGACCCTGTTCCAGGATGCGATAGAGGATGCATTCGACGCCCCCGCCGCCGGCGACGCCTATGCGCTGTGTGACAAAAGCCTGAACGATTTTGGAGCGATAATGGTGCAGGGAGGCTATATCGACACGGTCAGGTCGTTTCTGGCGACAGACAAGGGATATATAGTCGGAGCTAAAATATGCGCAGCTATCGGGCAGGTTACATATAACGGCATCGGCATGAGCACAGTTATCGGCGGGATTTTCTCCGGCGCATATGTCCAGGGCGGCGGGTCTTCCATGCAGGCATACAAAACCCAGTGGACTATCGTTCGCGATACCGTTGGCGAGGTTTCCTGGAATGACTTTTCCAGCATGGCGCTGCGAGCCACGTTTGTTTCCGGTTCGGCAGCAGCCGCATTTTTTGAGCAGTGGGTTGAGGTGACCTACGTTCCGTATCATACCTCGACTCCCGCATCCGGTGTCGCGCTTTCCGGCAGATCGGCAGCCGATTACGTCATTGGCCGGACTGTCAGCTGCGACGTGAGCGGTATTTTTGACGATACTACCGGGAGCATTACCGGAACTCCTGGCGCGCTGATAGAAAATCCCGCGGATGTAACCAGTCATTTCCTCGTGAATTATCTGGACATGCCGGCATCGGAGGTTGACGGTTCGTTTGCGTCGGCCAGGTCTTCCCTTGCAGGCACAATTGCCGGAGGATATTTGTTTGCCGGGGTAATAGACGCGGCGGTAGACGGGTTCAGGTTTATCGAGAAACTCCTCCAGCAGTCGCGCCTGGCGATGATGCACAACGGATATGTTGCGAAACTGAAGTTTCTCGATAACAGCCCTCAGTCAGTTGACCTGACGGTAGAGACCGAGATGGTTCCAATGAATGGCATGAGGATTTCCCGCACCGGAAGAAACGAGATTGTAAATTCTCTCGACCTTCATTACCAGAGGGATTTTATCAATGGCGGAAAATCCGCAGCGTATTTATCCGTATGTTCGTCGTCCGCCCTTTATCCTTACGGAGGGGATCCGACATCAGTTTCCAAATACGGCGAATTAACGCCAGCGCATCCCTTTCTATTCGATTTCGTCGTCTCCGATTTACAGGCGTCGGACCTGCGGGACTTTTTTATCAGCCGCTATAAAGACGTCAAGAGGCGCATAGAAGTTTTTACGCTTCTTGACTGTTTCGGCGTTGAGCCTGGAGATATTATTTCGTTTGACTGGCCTGCAACATATTTCTCTTTGTCCGGCGCGCAGTTCTTTGTTGAGGATGTATCGCTTTTCCCCGGGAGTTTCAATAAAAAGAGAGCCGACCAACTCCGGCTGGTTGTCCGGGAGGTATAGGCATGGATTGGCTGACGCAGATAATGGCTGCCGCAGTCGGGTGCCTCCTGGCGTTTTTTTACTCTCATACAATGAGGGCGGCAGACGAGGCGCCCGAGAAATATATGAGCAGGCACGACTGTGAGACTACGCGTATTGAGTGCAGGCATAACAATGAGCTCTGGCGGGA
>JAKAHE010000093.1 GCA_021815285.1 Nitrospirota bacterium | reverse complement strand
CACGATGCCATCCTTGGTGCAAACACGAGATTCGTACACGGAGTCCAACTTCTCGCCCTGGAGTCTCCGCGTGTACCGGTCCATCACCACCCCACGCTCTTCAGGCACGATGATGTTCACGTATTCGCCGATATAGAAAAGTCCGAACCGCATCCCGCTGTATTCGGTATGATAGCCCGCGACAAGCTCGTTTTCCGCCTCGGCGAGGTCGAACGGTATTCTCCTCGACTCCGCCGCGACGCTGACGAGGAATATTACGAACGCGAGCGGAGAATATACCACAAACGGAACGCGCGACTGTGCGGCGACTATGTCGTTTAAACTGAATGAGCCTGTAAGCATCACGGATGGCACGAGCGCAAGGCCCATCGAAAGCTCGTACGAAATCATCTGGGCCGAGCCGCGTATGCCGCCAAGCAGGCTGTATTTCGACCCCGAAGACCATCCCGCCAGCGCGACGCCGTAGACGCCCAGAGAAGACATGGCGAGGAAGTAGAGCGCGCCGACGTTCAAGTCGATTACTGGCATCTGCACCGTCATGCCGTCAATATTCACAGGCGCACCGAACGGCACTACGGCAAACGTCAGAAGCACCGTCCCGGCGACGACGCCCGGCGCAATGAGATATATGAACCTGTCCGCCTGGTCGGGCAGGATGTCCTCCTTGGTGATGAGCTTTATGACGTCCGCGAGCGGCTGCAGAAGGCCGAACGGCCCGACACGGTTGGGGCCGTAGCGGTCCTGCATGCGCGCAAGGATCTTCCTCTCGGCGAGCACCATGTATGCCGCGAGCGTAAGGGTTGCGAAAAGGACAATAAACGCCTTTATTATTATAATGAGCCACGGCATGTAATTATTCATCCGCGCCCTCCCGTAATCGTTACCCTCTTCCTGTTCAGCGCCTCTGCGCCGAAACCCTTCAGCCTCGGCGCGAACGCCGCGCCCCTTGCGCAGGATGAACTCGTTTTGAGGACGCACGAGATGGTTATGTTTCCGGACGATACTCTCACCGGTTCCCCGTCCTTAAGCCCCAGTTTGCCCGCGTCTTCGGAGTTTATCAGAACATGCGGCTCAGGCGCGCGAAGCTGCGTCTTGTCGGAGCGCGCGGAAATTTCTTCCGTTCCGAAGGTAAGTTCGACCGCATAGAGTAGCAGCCCTTCGCCCGTATCCGGCTTATCCCCGGCAGAGGGCTGTCGCTGGGCCTGGGGCCAGTCTACCGGTCCGGCGGTTATCAGCGCTCCGTCCGATTCCGGGTGAAGCCCCGCGACCTGTGCGAACCGCCTGTCATCGGCGGCCAGGGCTGCCCTTATAGTTTCAATCGATTCCAGTTCGCCGCATTCCATCCCAATCTCGCCGGCAATATCCCGCAGATATTCCCATGCCGCAAACGATCGCCCCGGGACCTCTGAGAAAAATTCCCTCGGCGGATGAAGCTCAGGCGGTTTACGCTGCGGCCCCATGTGGTTTACCGGAATGCCTGGGATATACGCGCGCGAAAAGCCTTGAGCCCGGCCTTCGTTGTTGATGAAGATACCGTCCATCTCCGCGTAAGCCGTCGTTGGGAAGAACACATTCGCCGCTTCCGCCGTCTCTGTCGGGAGGTAGTCCATGACTATGAGCGAGTCCAGATTTTCAAGCGCCCGCGCCGCCCTTTCTCTGTCAGGATAGCGTCCCAGGGGGTCGGATTCGAGCGCGATCAGGACCCCTATATTGCCGCTTTCCATCCCGGACAGCACGTCCTCGAATTCCGGGCCGTCAGAGGCCAGGAGCGCCGCCCCGAAGGAGTTTGCGGACGAAAGCGTATAAAACAGGCCGCAGTTCAGTCTCCTGGCCGCCTCGGAGCATGCGTCTATGGCGTCCATACCGGGAATGTCCGTGCCGCAGATTATCGTCGCCCTGTCCCTTGGCGCGGGAGCGGAAGAACTGCCCGCCAGTTCCGCGAGTTTTCCCGCGAACTCATCAGGCAATGCCGGAATATGCGTGAAATTAAACGGAAGCTTTACCGGGCGCGGGTCGATTACGACTATCTGCGCGCCCTTCACGGCCGCCTGGCGAAGCATAAGCGCAAGCATCGGCGCCTCGTTAACGGGGTCTGTCCCGACGGCTACGATGAAATCTGAGAATTCCACGTCCCGAAGCGACCGGCTATCAGCCGCATTAATCAGGGAAACAGCCCGCCTGTCCTTCCTTTCCCGAAACGGGTCCGCAGAGAAACATATGTTTTCCGTCTTCAGCAGGTCAGCCAGCTTCCTGACGGCAAAATTATTTTCCAAAGACGTGCGCGGCGAGCCTATCAGCGCGACAGAGCCGGGGCCGTATTTCAAGATGGCGTCGGATATTATTCCCGAAGCGGATTTTACTGCTTCACCTCTGGTCTTCTCCTGTCCGTTCACAAGAAACTTGCGCGGTCTGTTTCCGCTGGACGCGAACCTGTATCCGAACCGCCCCCTGTCGCAGATGAACCAGCCGTTGACTTTCAGATTCTCTCTCGCCTTTATGACGAGCAGTTCCCTGAGCTTGGCCCCCGGAGTAATGCCGCAGCCAAGCGAGCAGTGCGGGCATACGGACGGCGCGGTCTCAAGCTCCCAGGGCCGCGCCTTGAAACGGTATGTCTTGTCCGTGAATACGCCCGTCGGGCATACGTCCGCCAGGTTGCCGGCGAACTCGCTCTCAAGCCAGCCGTCTTTGAACCTGCCGAAGAATGTCCGGTTCGCAAGCTTTTTTGTGCCGAAATCGGCTCCCCCGGCGTAGTCACGGTAGAAGCGGTGGCACCGGTAGCACTGTATGCACCGGTTCATCTCCTGCTCTATGAATTCGCCCAGATACTGGGAAAGATATGTCCTCTTTTTGCCTTTATAACGCCTTATCCCGTGTCCGCCCGCGATGGTGTAGTCCTGGAGCTGGCACATCCCGCCCTCGTCGCAGACTGGGCAGTCGTGCGGGTGGTTCGTCATAAGCCACTCGATTACCATCCTTCTAACGCGCATGGCGTCTGGGTCTGCGGTCTCGACGACCATGCCGTCCTGGGCCTTCACCATGCACGATACCTGGACGCCTTTTACCGGCCCCTCGACGAACTTCATCGCGCACAGGCGGCACGCGCCGACGGCGCCCAGGGCTTCGTGGTAGCAGAAGTGCGGGATGACGATTCCCAGCTTCTTCGCCGCTTCAAGGACGTTAGTCCCTTCCGGGACCTCAACTTCCATTCTGTCGATGGTAAGCTTAGGCAATCGGACACCGTTTCGTTTTTATATGCTTCTCCACCTCTTCCCGGAAGAGCCTCAACATACTCCTGACCGGGTCAACCGCGCCGGGCGCAAATGCGCAGAACGAATTCGGATAAATAGTCTCGCAGTTCTCCTCAAGCACGCCAAGCTCGTCCATATCGGCGACGCCCGCCTCGATACGCTGGAGAATATTATGGACGAACGGAAGCCCGTCGCGGCAGGGAGTACACCAGCCGCAGGATTCGCGAGTAAAGAAAAGCAGATTGTTAATCATCGCCCGCACGATGCAGCAGGTGTCGTCGAATACGGTCACGCAGCCCGTCCCCATGCGTGAGCCGATTCTGGAAACAGTGTCGAAGTCCATCCGGACGTCCATTTTATCCGGCGCGATAATCGGTGTCGAGGCCCCGCCGGGCAGACACGCCTTGAAAGAATATCCATCCCGCATACCTCCGCCGTGAATCTCAATTATCTCCTTGAGCGGCGTACCCGTCGGAAGCTCGAAAAGCCCAGGATTTTTTACCCTCCCGGAGACGCCATAGAGCTTCGTCCCCGCACCGCCCTCGTATGCCGCAAGGGCCTTCCAGCCGCTCGCCCCCAGACTCATTATGTGCGGGATATTTGCCACAGTCTCGGCGTTGTTGATGGTGGTGGGCCTCATCCGGAAGCCTTTGGAAGCGGGGTAGGGGGGTTTTGAGCGCGGGTTCGCGCGTCTGCCCTCCAGCGCGTTCATAAGAGCGGTCTCCTCGCCGCACTCGTATCGGCCCGCGCTCCTGTGTACGGATATTTCCATTGAAAAACCGCTCCCAAGTATATCTTTGCCGATAAAACCCGCGCTTTTCGCCTCGTTTACGGCCCTCTCAAGCGCCCGCGCTGCCCCGGAATACTCGTAGCGGATGAAGATATATCCCTTCTCCGCCTCCGTGGCATAACCGCTTATCAGGAGGCCCTCTATAACCTGGTGCGGGTCGTTTTCAATAAGGAAGCGGTCTTTGAACGTGCCGGGCTCCATTTCGTCCGCGTTTACAAGGAAATACCTTGGGCCGGGGCTTTTCCTGTCCGTGAGGCTCCATTTTTTTCCGGTCGGGAATCCCGCCCCGCCCCGGCCCCTGAGCCCGGAGTCGGTTACGGTCTTTATTACATCATCGGGCGTCATCTTGAGCGCGGCGCGAAGCCCGCTATATCCGCCGGAGGCTTCATATTCCTTCAGAGACGCCGGATGGCCGAGATGGAAATTCTTTGTGAGTAATAATTGCATTTTTTAATTGTAGGGGCGCGATTAATCGCGCCCCTACGCTCTCTCCTTTTCCAGGATTTCGTCAATCTTCTCCGGCGTGAGGTTCCCGTATAATTTCTCGCCCACCATCATCGCCGGGGCGACGTGGCACGCTCCTATGCAGCATATCGGGAGAAGCGTGAACGCCCCGTCGGAAGTCGTTCCGCCTATGTCGATTCCGAGCCTATCCTTAAGGTGTTCAAAGAGATTTTCCATCCCCATGACCCAGCAGGAGATACTGTCGCAGACGAAGATGACCTTTCTGCCTACTGGTCTTCGGAAAATAAGGCTGTAAAATGTGGCAAGCTCGTCCACCTTTATAACCGGGACGTTTGCTATCTCCGCGACCTTCTCCGCCGCCTCGTCAGAGAGGTATCCATATGCCTCCTGGGCCTCGTGCATGAGGTCTACCAGCGCCTCCTCCGGGTGTTCCAGGGACGCGACATATTCGCGCAGCTTTTTCATGCGTTCGTCGGAAAACATATATTTTTACCTGTCAATGTCCGCCATGACGTAATCCAGAGCGCCCACGACGGCTATAAGGTCTGATATGAACCATCCCCGGCAGAGCATGGGCGTCATCTGCATGTGCGGAAACGACGGCGCGCGCACCCGTACCCTGTAAGGATAATTCAATCCGTCCGAGATGACGTAGTAGCCGTATTCGCCCTTCGGGGATTCTATGCTGAAATAAGCCTCGCCTTTGGGCGGCGTAAGCCCGCGCGTTACGTTCACGAAGTGGTGTATCAGGCTCTCGATGTCGTGCAGAGTGTCCCGTTTCTGCGGAATGCAGTAGCGGTAATCCTCGGAAATCCACCGTCCCGGCGGCATCTCACGCGCCGCCTGTTCGATTATCCTGACGCTCTGGCGCATCTCCTCAAGACGGACGAGGTAGCGGTCGTAGCAGTCCCCGGTATTTCCAACGGGCACGTCGAATTCGAAGGACTCGTATCCGGAATACGGCATTTTCTTCCGCAAGTCCCATTCCAGGCCGCACGCGCGTAAATTCGGCCCGGTCATGCCCCAGTCTATCGCCTGAGAGGTCTCCAGGCCGCCCACGCCCTTCGTCCTGGCCTTGAATATCGCGCTGTCGGTCAGGAGCCTTGAATATTCTGTTATTTTTGAGGGAAACTCGCGGACGAAATCCTCCACCATCTCTTTCCAGCCGTCGGGCAGGTCGTCTGCGACGCCGCCTATGCGGAACCACGAGGGATGGAGCCTCCCGCCCGTGATGTGTTCGACTATGTCCATTATCCTCTCGCGGTCCCGGAAGCAGTAGAATACCGGGGTCATGGCGCCGACGTCGTGGGCGAAGGTCCCGAGCCAGACCAGGTGGCTCGAAATCCTGAAGAGTTCGCAGAGCATCACGCGTATATACTGCGCGCGCTCCGGGACTTTCACTCCCAGCAGTTTCTCAACGGAGCCAAGGTATGCGAGGTTATTGTTCGACCCGATAAGATATTCCACCCGGTCGGTATATACGATGTATTGATGCCAGGACTGCCGCTCGCCGGTTTTCTCCGCCGCCCGGTGGTGATAGCCGATGTCCACCGCCATGTCGAGGATTTCCTCGCCCCTGAGTTTCAGGGCGTAGCGTATAATCCCGTGCGTCCCGACGTGATGGGGCCCCAGGTTAAGGTAGGCGATGTCAGGCCCGTCGCCGGTTGACCGGCCTCGGACGGCAGCCTCGCCACCGCCCTTGTCACGGTTGAAATAATCCCGTATGTCCCGCGGCTCGTGGCTGGCTGCGTCGTCTCTCGTATACGGTTTCATGTCCGTCGCCCGGTAGGGGTGGGATTTCCGGAGCGGATGGCCCTCCCAGTCGTCCGGCATGATTAGTCTTTTCAGGTATGGATGGCCCTCGAAACGTATCCCGAACATGTCGTATGCCTCCCGCTCGTACCAGTTGGCGGAAGGCCATACACCGGTTATGGACGGCACGGACGGGGCGTCTCCGGAGAGATCCGATTTTATCCTTATGTGCCCGGGGACGTCATAGGAGAAAAGCGTGTGAACCAGCGTGAAGTCCTTATATTCTGCCCTGTCCCGACGGGCGGAATCGTCCACGGCTGTAAGATCCTCAAGCCTCTGGAACCTTGTCGGCGCCTTCTTCTTCAGATAGCTCAGGATGTCGGGAATACGCTCCGGCGGAATTTTTATCGTAGCCATGTCCCCCGCCGAGGCGTCTTCTTTTATAGTATCCGGGCCGAACTCCTGCTTTAGGCTACCGATGACGGAGGAAATCTTGTCCGGTATCGGCGTCTTCGCGGGGGGCGGAGTCCACATGCGGGGCGCGCGGCTTCCCCAGAGCCTGGGCGGGGTAACCTCCGTGCCGCGCATCTTCGTCCCTTCATATCCGGGGCCCCTGCCGTCCCGGGACTTTGTCACGCCGTCAACAAGCGGCCCGCCGGTAGTCCCCTGGCTACCGCCCGTCATGTGCAGGACGGGGCGAAGCGGCTTTTCCTCCCTTGAAATTTTATCCTGTAGCATTGTCAGGGCATGCATAACCTCTTCCGGGCGGGGCGGACATCCGGGGATGTATGCGTCCACAGGAAGTATCTGGTTGATCCCCTGTACAACGCTGTATACATCGTACATACCGCCGGTATTGGAGCAGGATCCCATCGACACCACCCAGCGCGGCTCGGCCATCTGCTCGTAGAGCCGGAGGATGGACGGGGCCATTTTTTTAAAAACCGTCCCGGCCACGAACATGACGTCCGCCTGCCGGGGCGAACCACGGAGCACCTCCGCGCCGAAGCGCGCGATGTCGTAGCGGGGCGTTGCGGTGTTGGTGAATTCTATAAAGCAGCAGGAAAGTCCGAAAAACATCGGCCAGAGGCTGTTCTTCCGGCCCCAGTTAAGTCCGTAGTTCAGGACATCCTCGAAGGACGCAAGCACTATCCCGCCGCCGGCAGACCGCCTGCCGCCGATGTCGTCATTCAATGCGTCCCCCTGTCTTGAGCAGCCGCGTCCGAGGCCGGCCTACCGGTTCCCCGGCCCCCACTGAAGCCCTTTCTTTTTCCATATGTAGACGAGTCCTATCAGGAGCGCGCCGATAAAGAAGGAAATACAGGCGAATCCCTGCCAGCCCAGGAGGTCGAAGGCGACGGCCCAGGAATATACGAAAACAGCTTCAAGGTCGAATATGATGAAAAATATCGCAACAAGATAGAACTGCACAGGGAGCCTGAGACGAGCGCTGCCGGTCGGGATTACGCCGGACTCGTATGGCATGTCCTTTACAGGGTCCGGTCTCCTGCCCCCCAGCCATGTCGTGAGGAACATCAGGAGACCAAGTATAACCAGAACCATCAGGGCGTATATGCCGAAAGACGCAAGCTGCGAAAGCCCCACAGGCCTCTCGCCCGAGAGTCCGGCAGACCGGCCCGCGCCCGTGGCCGCAGACGCAATGGTGGTTAATAACATATCCATTCCCAGCGCAGGTGCGCTATAAAATCGCGCCACTGCAATAAGTTATGCATATTCAATAGAATTTACCGGTGCGGGAGGGGTTTGTCAAGAAAAAGAAGGCTCTTTAAGGCACAAAAAAGGAGAGGCAGGCCGCCCCTCCGATGCAGAAAA